>DAIEML010000061.1 GCA_027349615.1 Ignavibacteriales bacterium
CGAACAAGCTGCCACTGCATTGAAGTTTAAAGGAATCAAACTTGTCATCGCTGGTTCATTTAACGAAACATATAAAAGAAACGCATTGAACAATGGATTTCTTTTAATAGAATGTCCGGCTTTAGTCACCGATTTGAAAATGAAATTCGGTAAAGAAAAATTAACAGTTAAAACCGAAATGAAAGCTTCCATCGATTTCATAAATTCAAAAATTACATTAAACAAAAAAGAATATAACATTGATCCGGTTGGACAAGCTGCTCAGGAGTTAATTGTAAAGGGCGGTTTAGAAAATTGGGTTCGCGATAATCTTTAACATTTAGAAAATTAATTATGGAAAAATCAATCTCACGTCAAATCTCAGAATTCGCAGTTAATCTTAAATACAAAGATTTGCCCGCGGAAGTAATTAACGAAGTAAAAAGATATTTGTATGATTCAATCGGCTGCGCCTTCGGCGGCTATCATACAAAGGACGTAAATATTCTTCGAGACATTTATAAAAAAATGCGCGGCAGTAAAGAAGCAACAATAATCGGATTTGGCGACAAATTGCCGGCGGTTAATGTTTCGCTTGTAAATTCTTTGATGATACGAGCTCTCGATTTCAATGATATTTATTGGAAAGAAGATCCGTCGCATCCATCGGATTTAATTCCGGCAGCACTTGCTGTCGGCGAGCTAGTCGATGCTTCGATGAAAGATGTAATTACCGCAATTGTTCTTGCTTATGAATTTGAGCAGCGTCTTTGCGAATTTGCTGTTCCCGGAATTCGCGAAAGGAAATGGCACCACGCAGCTTTAACTCAATTTGTTTCTCCGATTGTTGCCGGAAAACTTTTGGGATTAACAGTTGATCAAATGGTAAATGCAATTGGAATAAACGGAAGCCACAATCATACAATTGGATGTCCGACTGCAGGCAAATTAACAATGATGAAAAACACTGTTGATCCGATGGCCGTTCAATCCGGCGTGTTTGCTGCGTTGATGGCAAAACAAGGTTTCACCGGAACAGAAAAAGTTTTCGAAGGGAAAGAAGGATTTATGGATTGTTTCTTCGGCTGGGACGCAAAAGAAGAGAAACTAAATCCTGTAAATATGCAAGGCAGAGATTCTCTTGGCGAATGGAAATGGGATCTGGAAAAATTAATTGGCAACCTTGGAAAGAATTATAAAATTCTTGAATGCGGAATGAAAGCATTCCCAACCGAAGCTTTAACGCATACACATATTTCTACTACTTTAAAAGTTGTTACAAAAAATAATATTCAATATGATCAAATTGATTCTGTTACTGTTACAACAATTGCTCGCGCTTGCGACATTCTTTTCGATCCGCATAAATACAGACCGGAATCTAGAGAAACTGCTGATCATTCACTTCCCTACTGCATTGCTTCTGCTTTAGTTGATCATAAAATCACGACTCAATCTTTTTCGGAAGAGAAAATGAAAGATTTAAGAATCTGGGAAGTGATCGACAAAATAAAAGGCGAAGCATCAACAGAATTTGAAAAGATGTTTCCGGCAAAACAGCCATCGAAGGTTGTTATCAAAACTAAAGACGGAAAAGAATTTTCCGAATATCTTGAATATCCAAAAGGCGATCCGCGTGAGCCGATGACAGAAGAAGATCTTGATAATAAATTTAACTCGTTGTCTGATTCATTGTTGACAAAAGCAAAACAAAAAAACATCAAGCAGATGATATTTAGTTGTGAAAAGAAAAAGACAAAAGATTTTATGGAAAAATTAATTGTTTAATTGCTTTATTGTTAGACTGGTTCAGCAATTAAAAAGAAAGAATTATGAAAAATATTTTAACTAAATCCACCGCTGGTAAAAGAGGAGACAACGTCCGCTCAGATTGTTATTTCGAAATTGAGCTAACAAACTCAGCGGGAATAAAATTAGACATTAAAAGCAAAGTCGCTTCGATGTATGGTGATTCAATCAAGAAGCAGCTAAATGAAATGTGCAAATTCTTCGGAATAAAAAATGCAAATATTCTACTCGAAGATAACGGCGCACTTCCATTTGTTATGGCTGCAAGATTTGAATTAGTTGTTAAAAGATTGTTTCCAGATTTGAACAAACAATTTTTTTTACCGGTTAATAAAAATAATTTAACCAGCACTACAAAAGAACGTCTTCGTAGAAGTAGGTTATATCTTCCAGGAAATGAATCAAAATTTTTTATGAACGCCGGACTTCATAAACCGGACGGAATTATTTTAGATTTGGAAGACAGTGTTGCCTATTCTGAAAAAGAAGCGGCACAACTACTTGTTCGAAATGCATTGAGAAGCGTGGATTTCTACGGAGTTGAAAGAATGGTCAGAATTAACCAACTTCCGCGCGGACTTGAAGATTTAAAATTTATTGTTCCGCATAATGTTCATGTAATTTTAATTCCCAAGTGCGAATCACCCAATCAAGTAATTGAAGTTGAAAATGAAGTCAATCGGTTGAAAGAAGAAAATCATGTCGAGCACGAAATTTATTTCATGCCGATAATCGAAAGTGCTCTAGGAATAATCAAAGCTTATGAAATTGCATCTGCTTCAAAAAATAATTGTGCGCTTACAATTGGACTTGAAGATTACACTGCTGATCTTGGCACGCAGCGAACAATTGAAGGAAAAGAAAGTTTCTATGCCAGATCCATAATTGTTAATGCTGCTAAAGCTGCGGGCATTCAAGCTATCGACACAGTATTTTCTGATGTCGCTGATATGGAAGGTTTGAAGCAAAGTGTAATCGAAGCAAAGTCATTAGGATTCGAAGGCAAAGGTTGTATTCATCCAAGGCAAGTTCCAGTTGTCCATGAAGGTTTCGCTCCAACTTCAGAAGAAATAGAAAAAGCTAAGAAAATTGTTTTGTCATTTGAAGAAGCTGAGAAAAAAGGAATTGGAGTTGTTTCGCTCGGCAGTAAAATGATTGATGCGCCAGTTGTTAAACGTGCGCAAAAAACTATTCAATTGGCTATTCTAAATGATAAGGCATAAAGAGAATTGGGAAATTATTCAATGATAAATAAGAAAAGAGATAATCGTTTTTTTTATTTCTCTCTTATTCTAATTGCCATGAGTGTGTATATGGTATTCTCACATGGTTTGAAGAATGCCGTTGCTTTTTCCGTAATAGACGATGGTATGTATTACCCCAAAATAGCAGTAAACTTTTGGCAGTCTTATAAAATAACTTACGACAGTGTAACTATTACCAACGGTTTTCATCCACTATGGCTTTTAATTAATCTGCCAATTTATTTTATATTAAAGAACCCGCTGACCGCGCTATGGGGAACATACTTTTTAATATTTATACTGCTTGAATTCTCACTATGGTTCTTTTGCCGAATTAGTAGAGAGCTGAATGTATCAGTTGCCGGAAGTATTGTTGCTGCAATAATTATATTTTTCAATCTTCGTTCTTTTACAATCTTTTATTCTTTGCTGGAAGCCCCTCTTGTTTTGTTTGTATACCTCATCTACATATTCTATATGATAAAAGATAAAAATAAAAGATTTTCTTCTCCAAAATCATCTTTTATATCAGGATTATTAATCGGTATAGGATTTCTTGCCAGAACGGATACAGTCTTTTTAGCTCTATCTTTTATGACGATTTTCATTTATAAAAGTATCAAATATAAAATCGGGATGAAGACTTTTTTTAGTACAGGTTTGTCAGCCTGCTTCGGGTTTATTATTCCGGCACTTCCATATATGATTGCTAATAAGATATTCATGAGAAGTTTTGGACAAGTTTCTGCAGCGCATAAAATTAATATGTTTTCTTTTTCTTCAATTAAAATTGCGATACAGGATTTTTACGACTATCTTTTACCAAGATTAGTCTACCTGCTGGGTTTGAAAACAGGTTCTTTCTTCTTGATACAGATAATTGTCGTGTTTATTATTTGTGCGATTCTATATGTGATTATCTATTTTAAGCTGTACAAGAAAATCTCTCCCCTTTTATCCGGTTTGCAGGAGTTTGTTCTATTCGCAGCTATTCATTTCACTTTTGTTTTTCTTTTTACACCTGATCAGTTCTTTAAATCGTCGTGGTATTATGTATCGGAATTATTACTTCTAGGGATTTTGATTGGAATAATTATACCGGAAACTAAAAAATTAAAAATTGCAGCAGCATCAATATTTATTTTGATAATTTCTTTGCAGGTTTTGTACTATCCTTATTACCTGAGAAAAAAGACAATGACTTTTGCAAAGATTGAAGTTGCAGACTTCATAAAAAATAATATACCTGGCAATGCCGTTCTTGCAATGTATGATTCGGGAATAGTTTCTTATTTTTCACAAAGAAATTTTATTTCATTAAACGGGTTGATCGGCGATTTTGGTATATCTGAACTTTGTAATAAACAAGAATATGAAAAGTTAGCACAAAAATATCACGTAAATTATCTGGTCATCGATATTATACCTGGAAGCAATAAATTGTATAAAGGGAATGAGCTATTCGTTGGGAAAATTAAAACTAAATTTATGAATTTCAGTGAACCACAAAAGGTTTTTGCAGTCTTTCAAGTTACACCAGACCAACTTCAAACAAATATTAGTTTAAGAAATAAATAAAAACAATACGAAGGATTTAATGAAATTAATAAAAAATGCTATTGGTAGATTAGTACCTGCGCAAGTAAACGGACAAAAACAAATTCCATTTAAAGGAGTTGATAAATTCAAACCGTCCGGCAGCAAGGCAAAACCAAAAATTAATTCTTGCATTGATTTTCCTGAAGACGGAAATAAAGTGGTAAAGAATTTAAAAGAAGCATTGAAAAAAGCTGGATTAAAAGATGGAATGACAATTTCAACTCATCATCACCTTAGAAACGGCGATGCGCTGACAAATATCTTGTTCGATACAATCAATTCAATGGGAGTAAAAAATATTCGCTGGTTTCCGAGCGCTTCTTTCCCTATCCACGAACATTTAATAAAATATTTGGAAGACGGAACAATTCATCATATTGAAGGAAGCATGAACGGCCCTCTTGGCCGTTTTACTACTGAAGGTAAAATGAAAGGAATCGGCATTTTGCGTTCTCACGGCGGCCGTTATCAAGCTGTGCAAGACGGTGAAGTTCATATTGACATTGCCGTAATTGCTGCACCGACATCTGATCCGTTTGGTAATGCAAATGGAGTGAATGGAAAATCGGCATCTGGATTAATCGGCTTTGCACTTGCTGATTCCGAATACGCAGACAAAGTAATTGTAGTTACTGACAATCTAATTCCGTTTCCATGCGTTCCGTGGCAAATTCAAGGAAACAATGTAGATTATGTTGTTCAAGTTGATTCGCTTGGCGATGCATCAAAAATAGTTTCCGGAACAACTGAAGTTACAAAATCTCCCGACAGACTTTTGATTGCTGAATACGTTGCACAGTTTATTGATGAAGCCGGAATAATGAAAAATGGATTTTCATTTCAAGCCGGCTCCGGCGGAACAAACTTGGCTTTCGTTCTTTATCTAAAAGAAAGAATGAAGGCAAAAAATGTAAAAGCAAGATTTGTCCGCGGCGGAAGTACAAAATATTTAGTTCAGCTTTTGGAAGAAGGATTGACAGATTATATCCTTGACGGACAAACGTTCGATCTTGAAGGTGTGAGAAGCATGAGAGAAAATCCGAATCATGTGAACACAAGTCCGTTTACAAGCTATAACTTTCACGGTAAGGGAAATTTTGCGTCCATAATTGACGTAGCGGTTCTGGGAGCGACTGAAGTCGATGTAAACTTTAACGCAAATGTTGTAAGCCATTCTGACGGTTATTTGCTTCATGGAATTGGCGGATGGCAAAATTGTCTTTATTCAAAATGTACTATTCTTGCAGTGCCATCATTCAGAGATCGAATACCGGTGATCATTGATGAAGTTACAACTCTTTGCGGTCCAGGTGAATTGATTGACGTTATAATTACTGAAAGAGGAATTTCTATAAATCCAAAAAGAAAAGATTTAATTAAAGCGATGAAGAATTCTTCGCTTCCAATAAAATCCATCAATCAAATTAGAGATGAAGTTTATTCTATTTGCGGCGGCGCTCCGGCAAAACCAAAAGTTAATAAGAATAAAGTTGTAGCAGTTGTAAAGTGGGTTGACGGAACTGTGATCGATTCTGTTTTTCAAATTATAAAATAGTTAAATCGAGATGACATCTTTTCAAAAAGATGTCATCTCATAAATTATTTTAATCTTCTAAAGTTGAAATATTACCAGGATCTTGTCCCAGAGCTTTTGCTTTAAGAACTCTTCTCATAATTTTTCCGCTGCGTGTTTTAGGAAGTGAATCTACAAATTCTACGCTTTCAGGCTTCGCAATCGGTCCAACTTCATGGCCAACATGCTGACGCAATTCTTCGGCTAACTTTTCACTTTTTTCATATCCAGCTTTAAGAATTACATAAGTATAAATCGCATTTCCTTTTACATCGTGCGGAAGCCCAATTGCAGCGGCTTCAGCAACTGCTGAATGACTTACCAACGCACTTTCAATTTCAGCTGTGCCAAGGCGGTATCCAGAAACTTTAATAACGTCATCAACTCTTCCGATTATCCAAAAGTATCCATCTTCGTCGCGCCGAGCAGAATCACCAGTTAAATAATATCCGGGATATTTACTCCAATATTGTTTAATATATCTTTCAGGATCATTGTACAAAGTTCTAATCATTGCTGGCCAAGGTGTTTTAATTACAAGATATCCTTCTTCGTTTGCCTTAACTGGATTTCCATTTTCATCTAGTATGTCCATCTTCAAACCCGGAAATGGTTTTGTTCCGGAACCAGGTTTTAATGGAACGCAAGGCATGGGGGTAATCATAAACATTCCAGTTTCTGTTTGCCACCATGTATCCATTATCGGGCATTTTTCTTTCCCGATTACTCTATGATACCATCTCCAAGCTTCTGGATTAATGGGCTCACCAACGCTTCCGAGCATTCGAAGCGAAGAAAGATCGTGACGATTTGGCCAAGCTTCTCCATAACGCATCAAGCCGCGGATTGCAGTTGGTGCTGTATATAAAATATTTATTCCATACTTCTCGATCATCTGCCACCAGCGATTTGGATAAGGGAGTTGGTGCACCTTCATACATGAAAGATGTAGCGCCATTCAACAATGGCCCATAAACTATATAACTATGTCCGGTTATCCATCCAGGATCAGCGGCACACCAGTATCGATCATCTTCATGAACATCAAAAACATATTTCAATGTTGAATAAGTTCCGACCATATAACCGCCGTGGGTATGAAGAATTGCTTTTGGTTTTCCTGTTGTTCCTGAAGTATAAAGTATAAATAAAGGATCTTCAGCATCCATCACTTCAATGTTGCAAGTGTTATTAGCAATCGGAAGATTCATCAACTCATGATACCACATATCGCGACCGGCTTCCATGTTTACTGGTTCACCGGTTCGCTTAACAACTAAGACGCTTTCAACAGTTGCAGCTCGCTGCAAAGCTTCATCAGCAATTTTTTTAAGCTGTACAACTTTCCCTCTTTGATAAGAGCCATCAGCAACAATTAGAACTTTTGATTGGCTGTCTTCTAATCTTTCGTGAAGCGATTCAACAGAAAACCCGCCATATACTACCGAATGAATCGCACCGATTCTTGCGCAGGCAAGCATTCCAATCATCAACTCTGGAATTCGTCCCATATAAAGAGTTACTCTGTCGCCTTTCTGAACTCCAAGGCTTTTTAGAACATTTGCAAATCTGCAAGTTTCCCGTCTAAGTGAAAAATAAGAGAAAGACCTAAACTCGCCGTTCTCACCTTCCCAAATCAATGCAAGTTTATTTCGCCGGAATGTTTCAACGTGAACATCAAGGCAATTGTAGGCAATATTTGTTTTGCCGCCGGTAAACCATTTAAAGAAAGGTTTAGAAGAATCATCTAAAACTTTATTCCATTTTTTAAACCAATGAAGTTCTTTAGCTTCTTTTGCCCAAAAACCTTCCAAATCTTCTTCTGCAAACTTGTAAATTTCTTCGCACTTTGCATGAGCGTGTTTAACAATTTCTTTGGATGGAAAATAAACTTCACCGGATAGTTGCTGATCTGACATTAGAACTTTCTCCCTTCACTTGTTAATTGAACAAAAAATTATTTATTATAATTTGTTTTATAGAAACAATGAGTTTAGGGCTTTGAAATTAAAACAAGCTAAACTTAGAATCAATATTTTTTGAATAAAATTGAGTTGGAGCAAAAGATGAGATTATAAAATCAAAGCCTGAATCAAATATTATTTTTTTAAAAAAATAAATTTGAATCAGGCCTTAAATTTTAGTTAGGTTTCTTATGAGTTATCATCTACTACAATTTTCTTTTTCTTAGATGAAACTGATTTAACAATAAGTAATATTACAACAACAATTATAAATGCGCCAATAACGATATAAAGCCATAAGAATGAAGTTGCATATACTTGATTTTTCCATTGCGTAATTTTTGTATCTAGAACGTTAAGCTGACTATTCGTAAACAAATTATTTTCAATTAAGAATGGAACCCATAATGGTTTTATACTTCCGGACCAAATAGTATCAGCAAAAACAGCATAATTTATTTTTGCCTGTTTACCATCAGCACTAATATTAGCAACTTGATCATCTATATATGATGAAATTGTTTTAGAAAATTCTTCGCTATTTGAAAATTTATCTATAGTAATATCGTGATCAATAAATCTTTGCCTAATAGAATCCCATGCTTCCTGATCAATTGCTTTTTGCCAATTAGAAAATGCAGAATCAATATCTTCTATATTTTTGACTTTTTCTTTTCTGCTAGAATAAATATTAATTATTTCCGGCCCAACATTTTTCCACATTTTTTCGAGATCAACTTGCTGTCTTTTTATTGTGTTTAAATCTTCAGGATTTAAAGTTGTCACCTTCAAAAATTTAATATTATCTTCAATTGATCTTTTAACGTTTGCAATTATATCAGATTTTTTTGTTCGTGAATAAATTTGTTCTTTTTCACTCGAAGATAATTTCCCGTTTTCAGAATAAGAAGGTGGAAGCAAACCACCCAACATAGACATGATTAGTCTATCTCTTCTATATAAAGACCTTCTTAATTCATAAATTGTTCGCTGAAGTTTTTCTATATCTTTTTTATTTTGTTCCTGCATTTGCTGAATCTGCGAAATTAATTCTGCATTCTTCGCATTGAGTGAATCGATTTGAACTTTAAGATCTGAGATCTGAGATTGCAAATTTGTAATTTGCCCCATATTATCTTTTCTAGATTGCAATTCATTATTGAGCTTATCAATTGAGCCATTGAAATCATCCGGGTAAAGGCTTTTATCTAATAAATCTTTATGAGACGCAAAATCATTTTGCAGTTGATTTATTTGATTTTGAATTTCAGTAAGGTCATCAGATGTTTTTGCATTTTTAATTGATTGTAAAATTTCTTTCTGCTTAGTTTTAAAATTTTGAACAATTTGATAATCCTGCTGAGCAAATACTGAAACATTTAGGAAAATAAAAAACGATGCAGCAGATAAAATAAAAATTAACTTTTTCATTTTTTTACTTCCTCCTTTACAATACCGTCTTCGTTTAAATTTATTTTCTGATCGCTGTTCTGACCATAAACTAATTCAATAAACGGAGGTCTTTGATTGAATGCAGGATTTTGGATTCCTGTATTTTTTGAAATTTCAATTTTCTTTTCCAACTTAAATTCACCGTCTTTAACATTAAAGACATAAACATTTTTAAAGTTATTAGAAACCATAAAATAATAACCTTTGGAATTTCTAATAACTCTAAGCTGTTGGTTTTGATATGATGTTGAATCGCCAGTTTCTTTGATAAACAATGGTTTGGCATCAAAATTAAAAGAATAGCGTTTAACTTCAACTTTTCCATTTTGGCTTACATCATTAACTGATTCAATCGGCCAGGAGAAATCTGCAGGTTTAAGCACTAACGATGAACACGACGTTAGGAAAGCAAGTACAAATGGGACAAGATATTTAACTGTTTTCATTTAGCCTCCTCATATTTTCATTATAAATACAACTAAAGCAAAATCTAATTTATCATATCGTAATATAACTACATCTTAATCTAATTGTTAAATATTTTAATCAAAATAATTTAGAGCACAATTTCATTTATAATTTTTCAATCAAAATATTTTTACATATAAAAATTAACGTGTAAAAAGTTTACACTGGTGAGTAATCATCTTGTTTTATAATAATAATTGTAGATTAATTTATTATTAGAAAAATTTTTCCAATTGTGATTCACCCCAAGAAAATTTAATCACAAAATAAACAGATGATATTTCTAGTACTGAAGTAAAAATTTTAATTTTTCAAAAAATCTTTCTTTCGGCAAAAAATTCTTTTCTAAAGATGCAGCAAATGGAACTGGAGTATCTAAACTTCCGCAACGAATTATTGGAGCATCAAGATTTTCAAAATAATTTTCTGATATCCAAGCCGAAATTTCACCGCCAATTCCACCAGTCAAACTATCTTCATGAAGAATAATTACCTTCCCGGTTTTTATAACACTTTTTTCAACTGACAATTTATCCCACGGCAAAAGAGTACGAAGATCAATAATGTCAAAACTATAGTTACTAATTTTTTTTGCAATTTCTTTTGCCCAATGAACTCCCATTCCGTAGGTTATAATAGTTGCATCTTCACCGGTAGAAACAAAATTTGCTTTTCCAATTTCAATTGTATAATAATCATTGGGAATTTCTTCTGCAACTGAACGATACAAAGCTTT
>DAIEML010000062.1 GCA_027349615.1 Ignavibacteriales bacterium
CGGCAGCTATCGGCGCGAGTATTAAAGAAGTTTTATCGCCAACCCCGCCCGTTGAATGTTTGTCGATCTTTACGCCCGGAATTGATTTGAGATCGATAACTTTTCCGCTGTAAAGCATCGCTTTCGTTAATGAAGATGTTTCATCCTTGTTCATTCCATTTAGAAATGCCGCCATCAGAAAGGCAGAGAATTGGTAATCCGGAATTCTATTTTTCGTGTAAGAAGAGATTAGAAAATTAATTTCAGATTCGTCAAGAGATTTGCCGTCTCGTTTTTTTCTGATTAGTTCAACAGTGTTCATGTTATTTCCCTATTCTATAAGATATAATTTACATTACCTAAAATTAGTGAATTAATATTAAATAGTTCTGAATATACTAATACATACCAATATATTATGCTTATTACATTGAAGGTAAAGCGGAGTTAGAGCGGAGGTGGAGCGTATCTGGAAGGAAGTTTGAATCTTTTTAGTGTGAGGATAAACTTTAAGAAACTTACTTAAATACTCACCTTACTCATTATTTGGTTTATTCAATAAGATACTTGCAATTTGGCTTTAGCCACATTTTGAATCCATTTGATGCTAAAGCCTAAGTATCCGGGGCGCCTTATATTTCAACGACATGAAGTCGTGGTTATAAATCCCACCTCATGCGTAAGGTGAGTTAAATATTAAATTTTTGTTACGTTTTTTTAATTTGTACGACCTTCCTTATTTGATTATTTTTGCAACTCAATCTTTTTAAGGAGTTCGGAAGGAAAAATGTATTTTAAGTCGAGAACACATACTTGCGGTGAGTTAAGGGAAGTAAATATTGGCGAAAATGTTGTATTAAATGGCTGGGTTGATACAAGGCGCGATTTAGGAGGATTAATTTTTATTGATCTTCGAGATCGATACGGTATAACCCAAGTAGTTTTTGAGCCTAATTTTGATAAAGCTGCTCATGAAAATGCCGGTAATCTTCGTAACGAATTTGTCATTTCAATTGAAGGCAAGGTTCGTAAAAGACCCGAAGGGACAGAAAATTCTTCATTAGTTACCGGTCAAATTGATGTTATGGTAAATAAGCTGGTTATTTTAAATGAAGCGAAGACTCCGCCGTTTCCTGTTAAAGATGAAATTGATACGAGCGAAGATGTTAGATTAAAATACAGATATCTTGATTTAAGAAGACCAAAGATGCAGCAAAATATTTTGATGCGTCATAAAATGTATCAAATGGTGCGAAGTTATTTCGATAAGAATAATTTTGTTGAAGTTGAAACCCCCGTATTAATGAAAAGCACGCCTGAAGGCGCACGTGACTATTTGGTTCCAAGCCGTCTTCACAAAGGAAAATTTTATGCTCTTCCTCAGTCGCCGCAGCAATACAAACAACTGCTGATGGTGTCAGGGCTCGATAGGTATTTTCAAGTTGTAAAATGCTTCCGAGATGAAGATTTGCGTGCAGATAGACAGCCAGAGTTCACACAAATAGATGTTGAAATGTCTTTCATCGATCAAGAAAATATTTTTGAGATCGTTGAAGGTTTGATGAAAATTCTTTTTAAAGAAATTCTCAATCAAGAATTAAATACTCCTTTGCCGCGCTTAACATTTGACGAAGCTCTTGAAAAATATGGCAGCGATAAACCCGATTTAAGATTTGATCTTGAGATGGTCACTTTAAATCATGTTTTTGAAAAAACCTCATTTAAAGTTTTTCAAGATCACATAAATAATAAAGGAATTATTAGCGGAATGCTTGCGCCAGGCTGCGGTGAATATACAAGAAATCAGCTTGATGTAATTACTGATTTTGTAAAAAAACTTGGAGCTGGCGGCTTAATTTGGATGAGAGTTAAAGAGAATGATCTTGAAGCCCCAATAGCAAAGTTTTTATCTGAGGAAGAAAAGAAAAATTTAATTCATTCATTAAAAGCAAAACCTGGAGATTTAATTTTTATTATTTCCGGTTCAAAATTAAAAGCTCTTTCAATTATGGGCTCATTAAGATTAGAAATGGCAAGACGTTTAGATTTAATCAAATCTGATGCTGCTCCAAAGCTTCTTTGGGTAACTGATTTTCCGCTGCTTGAATGGGATGAGCAGACAAAAAGATATTATGCAATGCATCATCCATTCACTTCACCAAGACTTGAAGATGTTGAGTTCATGGAGACAGATCCCGCAAAAGTACGCGCACGTGCTTACGATTTAGTTTTAAATGGAACCGAAATAGCAGGCGGCAGCATTAGAATACATAATGCCGATTTACAAGCAAAAATGTTTAAAACGCTTGGTATAACTGAAGAAGAAGCCGAACTCAAATTTGGATTCTTGATGAATGCATTCAAATTTGGTGCACCTCCACATGGAGGAATTGCATTTGGATTTGATAGAATGGCAATGATATTTGCGAATGAAAATTCTATTAGAGATGTTATTGCTTTTCCTAAAACAGCTAGCGCAGTTTCACTAATGGATGATTCTCCATCAATAGTGGATGAAGCGCAATTGAAAGAGCTACATATAAAGATTCGATAATTTGGAATCTATCAAATTTAAAAAACAAAAGCCGGGAAGTACCCGGCTTTTTTGATTTATATAAGCTTTATTCGTAATAAGAAAGAATACTTGGGCGAATGGTAGAAGAAGAGGAAGAATTTGAATTACTTGGGAAAAATTGTTTTGTAAGATTTCCATTTGCTGGTTTATAATAGATATTTACATTACCATTAAAGTTTGTAGTTCCATCTGCGGTTATGCTTCCGTAAATTTTACAATTTCCATTTAAGTTTACATTTCCACCAGCTAGAATTTGCGCATTAATTGTAACGTTTCCATTTGCATTTAAATCTCCGGTCGTATAGAAACCAATATTGCTTACGGATGGATCACCTGCGGTTAAATTGACATTTCCATTAACAAGAATATTTCCATTTACTATAAATACTCCATATCCAGATACAGTTCCATTAATTGTTAAATCACCGTCAACATAAATTACTTGAGGATTATCTTTTGTTCCTAATGAAATATTTCCGGTATATGTTTTATTGCCGCTGCATTGGCTATTTGCTTTGCTCTTATAATTTTTTGCATTAAAGGTTGGAATATCTAAACTTGTACCTTTATTACAACTGGATTTATTCTCTGGATTTTGATTTGGAACTATGCTTGTACTCAACCTCCAAGCTGGATTAGCTTGAGCATTTCCACAATAGGTTACAAAGCCGTTAATTGTATTATTCCCATTCATTCTGAAATCACCGTTGGTATAGAGGTCAGCATTCCAATGTTGAAGGCTATTATTTGACTGATGATTGTTGTCGTCATCTTCTTCGTCATCATTGTTATTATTTGACTGCTGATTATAATTATCCTGAACAGAAACATTTCCGTTTAACGTCAAGTTGTTTCCAGTTGCAATTGCATAATTCATAAAATCTGGAGGCGGCGGATTACTGTTATTTGAATTTGGAAGTTGAAGAACCGCACGAATGGTATCGCTTTGATTTCCGTATACTCCAATTGAAGTAACTAAACGAGCGCTTGTTAAACCTACATTCGGACCATTGTAATATTGACTATTAGTGGTTTGAGCGGTAATAGTAACACTTCCTCCGTTAAGAGTTTTCGATGTTCCTGTCCAAGTAGAATCATCAGCTAAATATCTTGCAGCAAACTCAATTCCGCTTTTTGCAAAATCTTTTGCTTCCTTAGACTGATATTCAGCTACAGCATTGGTTGTCATTGAAGAATTGCTTCGATTCATATTTAGATTAGCAATTGAAAACAGCATGCCTCCGCCGACGACTAAAATTAAAAGCATTCTGCCCATAATATAATTCCTTTGCTAAGTTCATTAAAAAAATATTTAATATAAAAATTCATATTGTATTTTATAAATTTCATAAAATTAGTTTATTCAAAATATGAAACTACTACAGGCCTAGTTGTTGTTGATGTATTAATATCGCCGACCCAGAAAGGAGATGTTAAATAAGAATTTGCCGGCCTATAATATATATTTACATTTGTACTTAAATTGATGGAACCAACAGATGTAACACTTCCATGAACGCTGCAATTACTGTTTAAATTTGCATTACCGCCTGTAAAAATTTGGGCATTGATAACAACACCCCCATTAGTAGTTAAATCACCTGAAGAATATAAACCTAAATTACTGCTAGAAGGATCTTGTGAATTAATAGTAACGTTTCCTTTAATATTTATGTTTCCCTTAACAATGAAAACACCATAACCTGTAATATTACCACTTAAGTTTAAGTCACCGCCAACGTAGATTATTTGTGGATTAGTTTTTGAACCCAATATTAAATTTCCGCTGATTGTCTGGCTGCCATTGTAAACTGTAGTTGCTTGACTTTTGTAGTTATCCGGATTAAAAGTAGGAATAGAAACTTTTGAAGTTTGGCTATACGCTGGCAAATTATTAGGATTTTGATTAGGAGAAATATTAGAATTGAGTGACCATTTTTTATCTGCCTCTACCTCTCCATTATAAGTTACAAAGCCTTTAATTAAATCCCAGCCGCCCATATAAAAATCGCCATTAGCTTGGCAGTTTGAATTCCAAGCCGAATTATTATCATCAACAATTTGATCATTTCCACTTAATACAATATTATTTCCGGAAGCGGATGCATAATTCATAAATTTTGGAAGATTAGGCATGTTTGAATTTTGTAGTTGAACAACTGCTCTTACTGTATCTTTCTCTGTTCCGTAAATTCCAACAGATGTTACAAGTCTTGCACTTGTTAAACCAACATTAGGTCCATTATAATATTGACTAGAAGTATTTTGAGCAGTAATTATTAAACTTCCATTATTTAACTGTTTAGTTGTTCCAGCCCAAGTTGAGTCGTCAGCTAAATATTTAATAGCAAACTCAATTCCGCTTTGCGCATAATTCTTTGCTTCTTTTACTTGATAGCTTTGTACTGAATTATTACTCATAGAAGAATTACTTCGATTCATATTCAAAGTAGTAACTGCGAATAGAAGACCGCCGCCAATCACCAATATTAAAATCATTCTTCCCATGTTAATTATTCATTTTCTATAAATTTTTAGGATAAAAATTTCTTTGCCAAAAAGCGCCAATTTCATATTTCGCACCACTCTCTTTATTAGTTGTAAGCGAAACAGAAATTCCTTTTATGTTTAAAATGTTATAAGTAGCTGCACCGGTAGAATCAATTCCGGAAATTGAAAATCTTTTCACTGGAATTTGCCATGAGTTTAGTTGTGCGCCAACTACTCTTCTTGTAAGATATAATCTATTATTCTGAGTGCTGGTAGAATAAGTAACAGAATCAGCGGTACCGTTATTATCTAAATCCGCCATAAATGTAATTGAGCTTGTATCAATATTTATAATTTTATTGCCCGATACACGGTAACCAAGTTTTTCGAAGTCATTTTCAATAATATTTCCTACTTCTTCAGTTGAGTATTGTGCTATTTCACTTAGTTTGGTTTCTTGAGATTTACTATTATAACTAAGCGTTAATCCAACTAAAGCTAGTATAACAATACCACCCAATAAATATGATCCTATTAAATCCAATGATTGATTCATTCGTTACCTCGTCTTACTAATAACATTTATAAGAATACATGTACAATGTATCTTTCATGAAAGAATTAAAAACTGCAACTTGAATTCTTTTTGTTCTTGAAGTTATAGAAGTTAAAATAGTATTTGGATTATTGTCATCAACATAATTTACAGAAACAGAAATATTAAAAATGCCTGCACGCGGTGTTGTATCTGCTTCTGTATAATTATTATAATCATCTACATCATTATATGTTGCTGCAGTTTCTCCGGGTTCGGGGCCTAAAGCATTTGCCGGAGTTAAAAGACTCGAATTAAATACCGGATTTCCGACAGTTCCTTGGTCAAATGATTTAGTGCTTATCTTATTAATTAAACTTTGGCCCAAAGATGTTGCGGTTACAACATATTCTGAACTACTTGTTTGCAAATCAGAATTAATGATGGATTTATTAACGTTTACTGCTAATAACGAAAATAAAACCAAACCGCCTATAACTAATAATAATTGTGAACCACTCATAATTTATAACTTATTTTAAAATCAAAGCTTAGCATTTTGTGCAAAAATTGTGCCTTGTAAAATAATCTGAATTCCAAATAAAAATGTTGTGCTCATGTTTCAAACTGAGCATTTGCCACAAAAGGATAACCATATAAAATTTATACAGATGTTTAATTTATATCCTGTAAAAGCACTATTCGAAAACCTTAATACTTATTATCGAAAATTATATTCATTTTTTTTATAAAACCTAATAAAACATAAATATATTCTAAATATTTATCATCGTACCTTTAGAATTTCTTATCCAAGATATATTATTTTTTGAAATAAGTTCAATTTAAATTGAACATTATTCTGTTTTTAGCTGGATTAAGTCAATTAATATTGAATATAATTTTATTAAAAGGAAATAGAGAACAATAATAATGGAGTGAAATTCAGTAAAAACTAAACTAAGTTAAGAATAGACAAAAAGCCCGATTCATGAATCGAAATTGGGCTTTTGTGATATATATATTTCTATAATTAAGCTGAAGGTTGACTTTGCTGAGTGTTGCTGTTTCCGCCGCTGCCTTGCCCTTTAAATCTTTTACCAAGAATATCCGCTGCATCTTTAGCTCCGGGAACACCCTCTTCTGCTGCTTGTTTAATAGTTTTATAAACTGAACGAGCAGATTTATATGTTTCCGAACCGCAAAGTACTTTTGTGTCGCTTATACCGTTATTTTGGGCTGCAGAAGTGTTTCAAATTCCTTCAATAGCATAAAAGCAATATAATCAATTCTAAATTCTTGAACATTAACAGATGCCGGTACAAAATTAGGTTCTTTTTAAGCATAATTGATTGAATCAATAGCAAAGGAGATTGAATCATCTTCCATTTTGGACAACGATTTTCTCTGTACTTTAGTAAGGTTAATTAAATTGGTGAAAGAGCAGCGCTAATTGTCTCCAAAGCTCCTTTTGTTGCCGTAATTTGCTATAGGGTAAAAACGATTAAGATTCGATTTTACATAACGGCGTCCTGCATTTTTGTTTTAGTAAGAAATGAATTTAAAGATAATGGAATAAAAATGTATAAAGAACTAATAAAAATTGAAATAAGATACTAAAATTGCGACCAAATATTACATATTACTATTCATTAACTTAGAGGGTTTTCCTAAACTTTAGTTTAAGCTTAACGTTAAATTTAATAGAATGAAATATGTTAGGTAAAAATTATTATCGAATCAATTTGAATAATTTCGATTTTTGATAGTTTTGAGCATATTTAAGTATTTAGTAATGCATGTTCGGTAATATTTACCTCTAATTGTAAAATTTACCGGTTATTTTTACCAATTCTTTAAGTGATTTAGATAACTTATTTATTTTATTATAATTATAAATTCATTTCTCTTGGCATATTTTTTACTATTAAAGACACTACAATTTAATTGTTCTTTTAGTATCTGAAAAAATTAACTTTAAAAGCATGTAAAGAGTAATTAACTGATGTTCTTACTTTTAAACTTAAACTGTTTGAAAAATCAAACAAAGTAAGTTTAAGAGTAAGAAAATTATTCTTATATCTTAAAATTAATTTAACAACAACAAACTTAGGAGATCTATTATGGGTCAACAACAACTTCTTTTAATCGTTCTTGGTGTTATCATCGTCGGAATTGCAATCGTAGTGGGAATAAACCTATTTAATGCGAATTCAGTATCTGCAAACCGTGATGCAGTAATATCAGATTTGAATAATTTAGCAGCGCAAGCACATCAATATTATATGAGACCAACATCAATGGGCGGCGGCGGAAACTCATATACTGGTTGGGATATTACAAAAACTGGACTATCATCAACTCCAAATGGTGCTTATACTGCAACCGTAGCTGCAGACCAAGTAACTTTAACTGGTACCGGTGTACAAAAAGTTGATGCAACAAATAATGTAACTGTTGGTATGCTTGTTCGTGTAGCACCACTGGCGGACAGCGTTTATGTAACTCATTAATTTTTTTAGTAATAAAATAAATATGTTATTTCATTAGGCTGATAAAAATATTATATTTTATCAGCCTATTCTTTTTTTAAAAATATGGTTGAATTTAAATTTACGGCAGAGAAATTAAACGGTCAGTTGATCAGCGGAACACTTTCTGCAAAATCAATAACTGAAGGAAGAAAAAGGATTCATAGCCTTGCCGAAAGGAATCAGCTTAAGTTAAGAAATATTGAAAAAAAATCTTCTTACATATATAAAGTTAGGCGAGGAAGAGAAAAACCGATTAGAGGTGAACAAAAAGCTTATTCTAAAAAGGAAGTTGAGATTGCCTTAAATAGATTGGGGTTTGAAGTTCTATCTATAAATAAAAAATTATTTGAGCTAAATTTAAATCCACCGACTGCAGAAATAGTAACATTTGTAAAAATAAGTGCCGAATTATTAGATCAAAAATTACCTTACAGCGAAATTCTAACTTTATTAATCAACGATACACAAAACAAAACACTAAAAGATATTAATAATGAATTGAAAAAAGGTGCGGATAGTGAAGCAACTTTTTTAAAATATCAATCCGTTTTTGGAAAGTTTACTGCTTATATGCTTGGCTTAGCTTCAAAAAGCGGAAACATGACGGAGATTTATAAAGCAACTGCAAAGTTTTTAGAAAGGCAACAGGAATTCAAAAAGAATCTGCGCAGTGCTTTAATAACTCCTTTGGTTACACTTTTCGTTCTATTCATTGCAGTTCTTTTTTATGTCGGATATATTTTTCCGGAAACTGCAAAGTTGTTCGTAAAGTTTAATATACCTCTTCCACCAATGACGGCTTTCACTTTAAAGATGAGTGATTTTTTAATGGACAACTTGGTGCTTGTTTCATTAATTATTATAATTCCCCCAATTTTATTTTGGAGATTTTCCAAAACAAAAAATGGCGGATATATAATTCATAAAAATATTTTAAAAATACCTATGCTGGGTTCTCTAATTCATAAAACAATTATTGAAGTTTATTGCCGGGTTTTTTATACTCTGTATAGCGGTTCTGCAGAAAGTATTGAACCAATTAGAATTGCTGCGGAAGCAACCGGTAATAAATATTTTGAAGATAGAATAAAAAATATCGCAATCCCCTTAATGGTTAAAAAAGGTACTGGAATTACTGATGCATTTGAAGCAAGCGGAGTATTTACTGAAACTGCACTTTCTAGACTTCATTCTGGTGAAGAAACCGGAACTATAAAAAATACTTCACTGCAAATTGCCAATTACTATGAAAGTGAAACAGTTTATAGACTTAAAAATTTAATTGAACTTATTCAAATTATGATTGCTATGATTATAATGGTAATTATGATTTTATTAACTTTGGTTTCTGCCGAAACAGCAACGATACATCCTAAAGCTCCTGGCGTTACAGGAAGCATAATTATTGAACAACAATATTATGACCAACGAGCATGATTGATACTAATCTTGAAATGACTGATAAAATTGGTTATCTCCTTTTCAAAAAAGGGATAATTGATGCAGCTATGCTTGAAAAAGCTTTAACTGCAAAAGCAAATGATAAGAGTAAGATTAAAAGAAATCTTGCTCAGATTTTAGTTCAGGATTTTCATTATGACCACGATGCAATTTTTAGAGAAGTTGCAATTCTCTATGCGTTTAGGGAACTTGATCTTCATACCGATGAAATGCCTCAAGAAAAACTTAATTCAATAAAGCAATTAATAAACGGAGCCGGAGATCAATTAAAAGGTCAAATGCTCGAACATAAAATTATTCCCTTTATGTTTGATGCAAGAATTAAAGATAAATTAATCCTTGCTGCAATTGACCCAACCGATAGAAATATTCCTAAAATTGCCTTCGGGTTAAACGCAAAAAAGTATGAAGTAATTTATATCCGAAAAAAAGATTATGAGAAATTAATCCAAACAATTCTTCCTCCAGAAAATGTTTATCTGAAAATGATGGAAGAAGCAGGTTCTGAGATTGATATTGAAAGTGCAAAAGATGAAAATGCTTTAGATGAAGAAGCCCTTGATGCTGAAATAAATAAAAGCGCACTAATTAATTTAGTTGAAGGTGCGCTGGTTGAAGGTGTACGGCGCGGCGCAAGCGATGTTCATTTCATTCCGATGTCCGGTAATAAGACAAATTTACTTTTCCGCATAGATGGTAATCTTCAGCTTTGGCATGTGCAGGAAAATACATTACCGGAAGCTGTAATCGCAGTTGTTAAGGATAGATCGAAAGGAATGGATCGATTTGAAAGAGAACGTGCACAGGACGGATTTATTCAAAGAGAAATTGATAATCATATAATCCGTTTTAGAGTTTCAGTTCTTCCGATGGTTGGTACAGAATTGAAAAATAAATTTGAATCTGTTGTAATTAGAATTCTTGATGATAGAAAAGTTATTAAAGATCTTGAGAAACTTGGATTAACCGGATATGCAAAAGATGCTTTTCAAAAATCTATAAGCCAGCCGCAAGGTATGGTAATATTAACCGGGCCGACTGGAAGCGGAAAAAGCACAACACTTGTTGCGGCACTTTATCAAGTGATTGATCCAACGGTAAACGTACTTACAGTTGAAGATCCGGTTGAATATGTTATTGAAGGCGCACGCCAATTGAAGATTGGTTACAAAATGAATTTTGAGCAGGCGATTCGTTCAATACTTAGGCACGATCCCGATATTGTTTTAGTTGGCGAAATGAGA
>DAIEML010000063.1 GCA_027349615.1 Ignavibacteriales bacterium
GGTATTACATGCTGTTGGTCCGCCTTGATCTTTGTGACAAGTTAAACAGCTTTTACCTGTTGTACCGCCGCTGAAATCAGCAGCATGGCAATTTTGACATTGCTTCATATCCCAGTTATTGTTCATAATATAGGTGCCATGAAAACTTACTGAAGTTGGGTCCGCAAAGCCTATTTTATGAACTTCAACTTTTGGCTGAACTGGGATATCGGTCTTCATATCACTGCAACTGTATATTATAAAACCTAAAGATATACTTAGTAATAAATTGAGTAAGTAGTATTTCATTTTCATTTCCATATATTATCAATGTGGATTAGATCCATGACAATAACCGCAAAAGCCAACACCAGCTGGTGAAGATGGGGAAGAGCCGGTATGGCAGTTAAAGCAAATTGAACCTTGACTATCATGCCAATCTCCATGAACATCTTTCATATAATTAGCTGGATGAGTTCTTGGATTAGTACCTTGTATTCCATCCGGGTCGATGTGGCATTTTATGCAAGTCGGATCTCCGCCTTGCGTATCATGACATGCAGCGCAGCTTTCAATATTTCTCTTTGCAAGAATTGCATGATCACCGCCGCCGCTTCCAACTCCAATTACCATAAAAGTAGACTTAAGATGAGATGCTGGTGCAATTCCGCCTTGCGAATAATCGCCTTCCTTTGCTTGATGACAGCTTGTACAAAAAGTTTCTTCTTGATGGCATGATTGACATTCTGCCGCATGGCTTTGAGCATCAATCCCATGAGTATAAACATAATTTAAATTATGCACTCTATTTATTTGCTGCTGTTTCGCACCTTTGCTGCTGGCACTTGGTGAATAAGGTGTATAAAAATCTTTTGATGTATTATTTTCGGTTATCATTGTTGTTGCTGTATGGCATTCTTGGCATGAAGCATTATCATGACACATAAAGCAGTTAGCATTATATTGTTTTGCAGCAAACTTATGAGTTGAAATAAAAGATGCACTTTTATGGCTTTGAGGCTTCAAATCGAAATTCGGAGAATGGCAAGTTGAGCAAACATTTGTAGCTATAGAAATATTATTATGGCATGAATAGCAAGTTTCCATTGATGGAAACGCTTGAGCTGCATCTTCTGCATAAGCAACTTCCCAAATTCCTTTATGACATGTTTCGCACTTTACATTCTTCTGAGCTAAGTGTGCACTATGATTAAAAGTTAAGTCAGATTTCTTTTGGATGAGTGCTTCATTTATGCCTTCATAATGGCATTTTGTGCAATTCTTTTCATCATCTATATCATGGCAGTTTTTACAATCATCGTGTGTTGGCAATAATCTATCTTTTAGTGATTTACTTGTTGGAACAGTGGAATGACAATCAGTACAATCTGCATTACCATTATGTGTTTTATGTGAAAACTTAATTAGGGCTTTATTTCCCTTACTGTCATCTGTTGTTCTGTTTGATGAAAAAGCAGCAAACAGTATTATTCCGGTAATGATAGGTAGTAGGTATAAGTAGATATGTTTTAACTTCATTTTACATCAACTAGAAATTTGTATTAAACCAGTAATTAAGCTTGAGGAAGAATCGCAAGTCATCTTGATAAATTTTATTATTCATATATTGTGCTTGTAGATCGAATGAAAGCGTGTTCCAAGGGCGTATATTAACTCCAGTTAATACCGCTACCAGGTCATTTAAATTATCTGCTTCTGATAATTTATAAGAAGTGTATGTTAAACCTAAAGACGGAGTAATTAATCCTTCTAAATATGAATAAGCCCAGTAAAGTGAAAGTGCATCTAATTCACCTTCGTATCCAAATGTTTTTCTGTATGAAACACTTCCGTAGTTTGTAATAATCCCTAAAGTTACTCTTTGAGAATTATCATCTTTATAAATTACATTTCCATATCTTCCGGTAAGAGTAAGGCTTTTGCTGATAATATAATTAGCTCCGGCCTCAACTTCTTGAGTATTTCCATAATCAAATACAGAGAAAATAGAGTTATATCTTATAATTGGGTTCCTAAAATTATAGTATAGATCAAATTTCCATTGATCTGTTGGTGAATAATTTCCATCAACTTCAAATTTAGATGTCTGATTAAAATTTAAGTCGTAATCATATTTTGTATCTACATTAACTTTACTCAGAAAATCATAATTAACTTCTGCAGATGCAAACTGAAATTGATTTGAATTATTTTCAATTAATACTTTTATCGGATTCAAGTTAGCATCCAGTCGTGTTGCCCAATAAGGATCTGGTTTGAAGTTTTTATTTACATAACTTAGAGCTACCTGGAAATTCTTTAATGCAACAGTTGTAAACTTTCCACCAAAAATAAAGTTATTTGCCAAATCGTTCGTTAACTGAAGCTTTTGATAAGCGGGGACATCGCCACCATAATATGCATTTAGGCTATAGTCTCCCTTTTTCAAATCAAGATTAATTCCATCGTAAACTCCGCCTGCAACACTATTAAATATTGGCTGCCTTCCTAATTTTATAGTAGCAATATTGAAAAGATTACGTACTTCCAAATACAAATTATAAAATCTCATTTTCGGATCGCCGTCCAGCTTAGTCATCAAGTCACTTTCTAAGTTCATATAAGATCGGAGCGAAACATTATCTTTATTTATGTTTAGATTGAACATTTGAAATGAACGTAGATAATTATTTGATGAAGTAGTCGAATCAAATCTTTGAAAAGAATAAATGGAAGATGAAAATCTTCCATTTATATTTTGTGCAAAGATTGAAGCTGAGATTAATATTAAACAACAAGATAGAGCTAAAAATCTTTTCATCGTCTTTTTCTTTTTAATTTAAACCACTGGCTTTCTTTGTTAAGAAATTCATCCGCTAGAAATTATAATTAATTTGTAGCAGCAGGAATTGGATGTTTAATCTTTTCCCAGCTAGCAGTAGCGTCCCAGCCCTCTTTGTATGTTGGGCTTTCAGAATTATGGCATTTTGCGCAGAAGGTTTTAACATCTGGAATAACCAAACCATTTTCTTCTGCAAGTTTTTTATCTTTCATAACTTTTAAAGTTTTATAATCTGCACCAGCTCCATGGCAAGTTTCGCATTGAACTCCATCCTCCATTTTGAATTTAGGACCGAGTAAAGAAGCATCAACGCCGTAACCGCTAACATGGCATTTTAAACAAGCTGCTGTTTTAGCAGCCGGTGTATCAAAACCTTTTTCCTTTGCAATTTTATCTGCTTCAGGTGTTTGTAGGGTTTTATATGCTTCAGCATGTTTTGTACCTTGCCAAATAACGAATTGCTTTCCTTGCTTTTCAGTCTTATGGCACATACCGCAAGTTTCCGCACCAACAAAACCATGTGGTTTGGGTTCGTCTTTTGTAGTATTGCCGTTTGCTGCCAGCAAAAGAGAAGAGCATAATAAGAGAGCTGATATAAATAATCTTTTGAACATTTTTTCCTCCTATTCGAGTTATCTATTTTTATACTATTTTTATTGAGTTTCTTAATTTGATATACAGAGACGCTATTCAAGCGTCCCTGCAGTAATAATTATTTCATTAAAACCATTTTCTTAACCATATTGAAGTTCTTTGATTCAATACGATAGAAATAAATTCCAGATGCATAAGCAGTTGCATTCCAATCTACTTTATAACTTCCGGCTGAGTAATACGAATCAACTAATGTGGTAACAACTCTACCTATAGCATCATATATTATAACTTTAATATTCGCACCTTCTGGCAAAGAGAAATTAATTGACGTAGATGGGTTGAATGGATTTGGATAATTCTGACTTAATTCATAAGAATGCGGGATATTATTTTCATTAACGATGCCGGTTATTGAAGGATTATAATTTGCAATAGCATCTCTTAATAATTTTTGAATCAATCTTGTATTATGAACACCATGACTTCCATCTGCTTGCACAGCAAGTAAATTATAATTAGCTTCTTTAAATGCTAATGTAGATGAATCAGCTTTTGTAGATTTACTCAACTTTGCTTGAAGAACAGTCATTAAACTATCTGTAGTTGATTGAACTCCTCTATAATCAAACATTTTTGTTGAATCTGAAAGATTGACTGAAGAAGAAAAATCACTATGGCATCCTTCGCAAGCTTGAACTCTTGGCTCAAATGTATGTCCTGTATTTACTGTTCCATCTGGATTCGGAGTGTTATTAACATGACAGTTAATACATCTTTCTGTTGCAGCATATGTATGACCAGAGTTTATATAAGTTTGTCCAGTATATCTATAACCAAAATTCTTATCACCGCTAAGTGCTAAACCGGATTGTTCATGCGGAGCTGCGTTAAGATTTACAGAATCCATTTCAGCGTAATGACATTTATCGCAGATAACTTGAGTATAAGTTATATCCGCTCTTAATTGAGCCGGATATTTAGCATCGTGTGGATCATGGCAAGCAACGCAAGTAAGCGGTTGAATTGAAGTGCCAGTAACCAAAATTGTATCTTTATAAGTAGTTGGGTTATTCATATAAGAAATAAAATTTTGTGCAACGTGGCATCTTACACAAGTTTTATTATTTGTAACATAAGAAAGTGCTGTCGAAGCTGATTGAGCATGTTTGGATGATGACCATTGCTCATAAAAAGGATTATGACCTGAATGGCAATTACCGCAAAGTTGTGCAGAATAATCTAATTCATTAGTTCCAGTTCCATTCAAGTATCCCCAATGGTCGGTGCTGTAAAATCCATCTTTAGTACCAAGCGCGCCATGGCAGTCTTCACATTGAACATTCTTTTTAGCTGCGAAGCCAACAGAGTCTATTATCCTATAATTAGGCTTTTTAGTAGTATCTTTAACAACATATTCATCGGCTCCGTAATTATTTGTATTTGGATCCCATCCTGTGGTATGGCATTTCAAGCAGTCATAACTTAAAATGGTTTTAAGTGAATCATAAGCCTGTGCGTGTTTAGTCAATTTCCATTTATCATAAATTGGGTAGCCAATGTTACCTTGAGTATGGCAAGATGAACAAGAGTAGCCTTGTTGTTCAGTTCCAGTTCCAACGCCCAAATAATAATTTTGACTTAATGCAATTGATGAAGAAATTGCTAATATAAATAATGTGGTAAATATTTTACGTCTCATCGTAATCCCGAATAAATTATTTGAATAAGCTACTATATAATTTTATGCCATTCTGAAAACAAAAGATTACATATTAGAATTGTATTAAAATTCAGCAATAATAAATTTTTAGCTTTTCATTGGTGAGAAAAAGAATATATGCTTCTCGTTTTGGAGAAAGGAAATCTAATATTTAGTAACGTTTGATAACTTTTTTATCAAATAAAATCTTAAATAATATTTCTTTGAAGATATAAAATTGGTTGGTTATAATTTCAAAATACCGATCAAATGCGTGAGTGTTTATAAAAATAATTTTAAGTTAAATTAACTTTAATTATTATCTCTCCGGAGGAGGGGTTCCGGAGAGACTAAAAATATACTTTTGATTTTATAAAAGTATAAATTTAAAATTTTCGGTACTTCGAACTCTTTATACGATAAAAAATATACGAACCGCCTACAATACAAAATAGAGATCCGAAGAATAGAAATAATGATTCATAAACTATTATAGAAATATCGCCCATAAATTCCCTCCAGGTGAAAATAGAAAATAGTTTTAATTTTAGTTTATAGTAATTTATTTCATTAAATAAATACCTTCTATAGACTTTCTACGAAGCTGTGTTTTTTTTCGATTAGTGTATAAATATGGCGAATGAAGTAACTGCGTTCTAATTAAATTTTAGTAAAAAAATTCTTTAATTGTACTCCACCTCAAGATTTTGTTATTCATAAAGATAAAGTTCTAATAAATTTTTATTTTCACAACTCTAAATTTCAATTTTGAGGATTCTAAAATGAAAATTAAACGATTAGGCAGAACCGGACTAAAAGTTAGCGAAATTTGTCTTGGTACTATGACTTTCGGATATCAGTGCGATGAAAAAACTTCATTTGCAATTTTAAATAAAGCATGGGAAGGCGGTGTTAATTTTATTGATACAGCTGATGTCTATCCGCTTCCGGTAAGTGTTAAAACAGTTGGAGCCACAGAAACAATAATCGGCAAATGGTTAAAGGCTAATCCGGGAAGAAGACATGAAACTATTCTTGCTACAAAATGTAACGGCAAAATGAGTGATGCGCCAAATGATCAAGGACTTTCTAGAAGACACATCATGGATGCAATCAACGAAAGTTTAAAACGACTTCAAACTGATTTTATTGATTTGTACCAAGTCCATTTTTTTGATCCTAATACACCTTTAGATGAAACTTTAAAAACTCTAGACGATCTTGTCAGATCGGGCAAAGTTCGTTACATCGGATGCAGCAATTATCAAGCATATCAGCTTTCAAAAGCACTTTGGACCAGCGATAAACTTGGCATTGAAAGATATAATTGTATCCAGCCGAGATATAATTTATTATTTCGTGAATTCGAAAAAGAATTATTTCCTTTATGCAAAGAAGAAGGCGTTGGAGTAATTGCATACAATCCATTAGCTGGCGGATTTCTAACCGGAAAGCATAAACGCACTGAAGAAGAAAAAGAACTTGGGAGATTTAATCTACCTGAAGCGGGTAAAATGTACAAATCACGTTATTGGCAAGACGCGCAGTTTGATGCAATTGATAAGATGAAAAAGTTTTTTGCAGAAAGAAATAAATCATTAACTCAAGTTTCTATTGCATGGGTGTTAAAACAGAATGCAATAACATCGGCAATAGTTGGCGCAAGCAAACCAGATCATCTTGAAGATAGTCTTAAATCCGTAGATTTGATTTTAGAAAATGATGAAATAGAATTACTCGATGCAATATGGTATGACTTGCCTAAATCGAAAGATCCGGTATTATCGGTTAGATAACTTGCTCAATAAATCAGATGGAATAAAATCTATCGTTGATGTTTAGAAATAAAAAATATTTCAAGCAATAGGAATAAAAAATGAAATTTATACTTGGTGGAATTCTACTATTTACTTTTCTAGTATATAATAACATTTCATTTGGACAAACTTCTTCCGGCATTTCAGTTTATGTTGATAAAAAGACCGGAAAATATTCAATTGAATCCAAACTATTGAATTGGAAATTTTCAGGAAGCATTGATGGAAAAATCTCAACCATAAAATCATCAAATGACAAGGATGCAGTTGGAAAATTTTCTGAGATAAAATTTAAGTGGAAGTCCGTCGATGAATATGAAAGTGCAATTAAATGGTATGATCAAAAACCAGTTGTAATTTTTTCTTTAACGCTTCTAAAAAATCAGACTAAACCATTTGTTGTTTTCCCTTCGTTCACGAAATTTCCAAACAACATGCATAAATTTAGTTTTGCAAATGATAATTTTGCCCCGCCGCTTTTTAAGCTTAACGAAACTTCCACACCGTGGTTATTCTTTGATAACAAATTGAATTCATTTATAATTTCACCGGCATCTGATTTTATTGTTTCAAAACTTACCGGCAATGGAGATGAAATAATCAGCAGCGGATTAAATGATGAAATAAAAAATCTTCCTGCAAAATTTACTCATGAGACAATTTTAGTCTTTGCTAATGGAATAAATAGCGTATGGAACATTTGGGGAAAGTCCTTGCGAGAAATTTACAAAAGAAAAATACCTGCAAATGATACTGATCCGGTTCTTAAATATTTTGGTTATTGGACCGACAACGGTGCAGATTATTATTATAATTATGATACTACGCTAGGATACGCGCAAACATTATTGTTATTGAAAAAACGATATAATGAAGAAGGAATTCCACTCGGTTATATGCAGCTTGACAGTTGGTGGTATGATAAATCAATTGATGATGTTGACGGCAAACCAGACGCGGATCATAAAAACCAAAACCTTCCATACGGCAAGTGGAACCGGTATGGCGGAATGATGGATTATACCGCGGATTCATTTTTATTTCCAAAAGGATTAGACAGCTTTCATAAAGAAATCAATCTTAAACTGGTAACACACAATCGCTGGGTAGATCCAAAGAGTCCCTATCATGATAAATATAAAATCTCAGGTTATGCAGCAACCGATCAAAAATATTGGAATCATATAATTAATTATTTGAAAGAAAACGGCGTAGCTTGTTATGAGCAGGATTGGCTAAACTATATATACAATAAAAGTCCGCAAATGTCTGAGGATATAAATATTGGAAATGAATTTACAGACGGAATGGCAAATGCATGCATGAAAGCCGGAATCTCAATGCAATATTGTATGGCAATGCCGAGATATTTTCTACAAGGATTAAAATATAACAACCTAACAACGATTAGAACAAGCGGCGATCGATTTGAACCGGGAAAGTGGAAACACTTTCTTTATGTAACGCAGCTTGCTTACGAATGCGGAATTTATCCGTGGTGCGATGTGTTTAAAAGCGATGAATTAGGAAATATGATTTTAGCTGTTTTATCTTCTGGGCCGGTTGGAACCGGTGATGCAATTGGGAAAGAAGATAAAAAAAATATTTTGATGACATGCAGAAAAGATGGTGTACTTATAAAGCCTGATGTCCCAATCTTACCAATTGATGATGATTATTTAAATGATGCTTTGGGAAATAATACCCCAATGTTAGCTTTCACATATACAAAACATAAAAATATAACAACCGGATATGTTTTTGCTTTTTCAAATGATAAAGCAGGAAATAGAGAAATAAAGTTTAATCCAAGTATACTTGGAATAAAAGGCAATCTTGTCGTTTATAATCCGCTGAGAAACGAAGTAAAAGTAATTGATAACGGAGAAGTTTTTAAAGACAAACTGAATAATAATTTTTACACTTATTATATTCTTGCGCCATTCACCACGTCTGGAATATCTTTCTTTGGTGATTCAGAAAAAATAGTTTCTACAGGAAAGAAAAGAATTGCGGAAATCTCAAATCAAAAAGATTTTTTACAAGTGAAAGTTTTATTTGCAAAAGGAGAATCATCAATTAACTTGAAAGGTTATTCTGAGAAACCGGTAATGAGCGATAAAGGAAAAATTAATTATAATCAGAACACTCATATTTTTGATCTGATTATTCCTTCTCAAGGTAAAAACCAAGTTACTGTAAGCCTGCATGAAAAGAAATAATATTGATGGGCGGTTTTGTCAGTTCTTATAAATTGTTTTATTTTTAATTAATATTTTATACTTAAAAAAATAATTTATGGTTCAGATTAAATTGTAGTCATGCTTCAAAACAGTTTTCTAATAAGCCAATCCGAATTACAATTCAATTCCCATTTTTTTAAGATCAATTGTTAAACCAATAAAAGGAATTTATTAATGAAACGATCGATTAAAAATTCTATTATTTATTTGCTCGCATTTGTTACAGCGTTTTTGATTAACACATCTGTATTTGCTAAGACAAATTCAAAATCAATATCGAGTAATAAAAATCCTTTCTTCACGGAAAGTAAACTTCCTTTTCAAGCGCCTCCATTTAATATAATAAAAGACGCTGACTACAAACCTGCTTTTGAAGAAGGCATGAAACAGCAGTTAGCTGAGATTAAAAAGATTACCGGTAATAATTCTGCACCGACTTTCGATAACACAATTATTGAATTAGAAAAAAGCGGTCAATTACTTAATAGAGTGTCAATGGTATTTAATGCTGTTTCAAGCGCCAATACAGATTCAGTTCTTCAAAAAGTTCAAGTAGAAGAAGCGCCAAAATTAGCAGCTCATCATGATGCGATTTTTCTCAATTCAAAATTGTTTCAAAGAGTAAAAGCAGTTTATGATCAGCTGAATGAATTGAAGCTTGATAATGAATCGCAAAAATTAATTAAATTTTATTATGACCAATTTGTACATGCCGGTGCAAATTTATCTGCGGAAGATAAAGATAAATTGAAAAAACTGAATGAAGAAGAAGCAACTCTTACTGCGAGGTTTAATAACATGCTCCTCGGCGGAACTAAAGATGGTGCTTTGATTGTAAATGATGACGCTGAATTAGCCGGAATGTCCTCATCAGAAATTGAAGCTGCCAAGCAAGCCGCAGATTCAAGGGGATTAAATGGAAAGTGGATTATTCCTTTGCAGAATACAACTCAACAGCCAGCAATGCAATCGCTTCAAAATAGAGAAACAAGAAAAAAATTATTTGAAGATTCATGGAACCGCTGCGAAAGAAATGATGCTAATGATACTCGTCCGGTAATTGAACGTATTGCACAAATACGGGCGGAAAAAGCTAACCTTTTAGGGTTTTCAAATTATGCTGCTTGGAGACTTGAAGACCAAATGGCCAAAACACCGGCAGCTGTTGAAAAATTTCTAAACGGACTTGTCCCGGCTACTGTTGCTAATGAAAAAAAGGAGGCTGAAGAAATACAAAGCTATATGAATAAATCCGGTGCTGACTTTAAACTTGAACCATGGGATTGGAATTATTATGCTCAAAAACTAAGTAAAGAAAAATTTAATTTAGATGATTCTCAGGTGAAACCGTATTTCGTTTTAGATAATGTTCTTCAAAAAGGAATTTTCTATGAAGCGCATGAGCTTTACGGATTAACTTTTAAGGAGCTTCACAACATCCCAGTTTATCAGAAAGATGTTAGAGTGTTTGAAGTATTTGATAAAGACGGTAAACCGCTAGCGCTTTTCTACGCAGATTATTTTAAAAGAGACAATAAATCCGGCGGAGCCTGGATGGATAATATGGTTCAACAATCGAAACTTTTGGGGACTAAAC
>DAIEML010000064.1 GCA_027349615.1 Ignavibacteriales bacterium
TATTAATTTTATTGTCAATTTCTATTTATTGTTAAATTTGATTATAATTCTTTGTATGGCTATATTTTCAATCGCTTTTTTGCTCTTTTTGTGAGATGCTGCTATGAAAATTAAAATTTCTAACCTAAAAGACGGCATTCATAATTTTAGTTTTGAAGAACCGATTGGAAAAATTGGATTAGAAAAACCGTTCATTGGAAATATTTTAGTAGAAGTTGATTTGAATAAAATTCACAATCAAATTGTTTTAAATGCTCAACTTAACATGAATATGAATTTTGATTGTGATAGATGTAATAAAAATGTTAATTCAACCTTTAATACTAATTATAAAATGGTTTATTTGATTGGAACCGAACCGGAAGATTCAGAATCAATTAACCTGACATATCTTCCTGCTGATGCAGATAAGATTGTTCTTGATAATGATGTGAGAGATTTTTCTTTACTAACAATACCGATGAAAAAACTTTGCAAAGAAGATTGCAAAGGTTTATGCCCAAAATGTGGTAAAGATTTAAATAATGGAGATTGCGGCTGTAATCATGAAAAAGTTGATGACAGATGGCTTCCATTAATGGAATTAAAAAATAAATTAAATAATAATTAACAGGACAAATAATGCCAAATCCCAAACGTAGATGGTCAAAAAGTAGAAGAGATAAACGAAGAACACATTATAAAGCTACCGTTCCAGCTTTGGGCACTTGTTCAAATTGCGGTGAAATGAAATTATCCCATCGCGCTTGCCCTTCTTGCGGATACTATAATGAACGTTCAATGTTTATTCCTAAAAGCTAATTAAAGATTTAAATCCTACTAATGAACAATTCTGATTCTAAATCAAGATGCAGAATAGTTATTGATGCAATGGGGGGTGATTACGCCCCTCAAAATGCAGTTGTCGGAGCAATTCAAGCTTTTAATGAAAATGGAAATTTCGATTTGTATTTAGTTGGGAAGACATCTGAAATCCAAAATGTAATTTCCTCTAATAACCTTTCTTTTAATCAAGAAAACATTATTAATGCTGATGAAGTAATTGAAATGGGTGATCAACCTACTGCGGCACTTAAATCTAAACCAAATTCTTCAATCGTAGTTGGTGCAAAGCTAGTAAAAGATAAAAAAGCAGATGCATTTGTAAGCGCTGGTAATACCGGTGCAATGATGGCTGCTTCAACTTTAATAATTGGTAGAATTCCTGGCGTTGGTAGACCAACAATCGGTCAAGCAATGCCGAATCAAACCGGAATTTCTACATTATTTGATGTTGGTGCAAGTGTTGATTCCAAACCAAAACATTTATTAGAATATGCTTTGATGGGAACAATATTTACTAAAGAGATTTATGGAATAGAAAATCCAAAAGTCGGTATTTTAAGTGTTGGAGAAGAAGAATCAAAAGGAAATGAGGTAACATTAGCTGCTGCAGAATTAATTAGAAAAACAAATCTTAATTTTGTCGGCAATGTAGAAGGTAGAGATATTTTGAGAGGAACAGTTAATGTTGTAGTATGTGATGGATTTGTTGGTAATATACTTATAAAATTTGGTGAAAGTGTGCTGGACTTTTTGAAATTTAAATTTAGAGATTACGCAAGCAAAGGAGTCATAAATAAATTAAAAATTGCATTAGTTAGAAACAGCATGCGGGAAATATTAAAGGACTTTGATTATCAAGAATACGGCGGAGTTCCTTTATTAGGTGTAAATGGAATTAGCATTATTGGACATGGTTCCAGTACACCAAAAGCAATTAAGAATATGGTCCTTCGTGCATATGAAATGCATGAGAAAAATCTAGTACAGAAAATTGAAAATTCAATCAAACAATATTCAAATTTAAATTAAGTCGGAATTATAATGAACGATAAGAAAATAAATGCGGTTATTACTGGTGTAGGAATGTATGTCCCAGATAGAGTTTATGATAATGCTTATTTCGAAAAAATTGTCGATACAAGCGACGAATGGATAAGATCAAGAACCGGTATTAGAGAAAGAAGAATTTTAGAAAACGGCGCAACAAGTTTTCTTGCAACAAAAGCAGCAGAAGACTTATTGAAAACTAAAAAAATTTCTGCCGATGAGATTGATGCAATAATTGTTGCAACCGTAACGCCAGACATGTTCTTCCCTGCAACTGCTTGTTTAGTTCAAGATAATATTGGTGCTAAAAATGCTTGGGGCTTTGATCTTTCAGCAGCTTGTTCAGGATTTTTGTTTGCCTTTCAAACCGGCTGCTCACTTATTGAATCAGGCAGATACAAAAAAGTAATGGTTATCGGCGCTGATAAAATGAGTTCTATTGTCGATTATAAGGATAGAAATAATTGCATTTTATTCGGTGATGCTGGTGCAGCAGTTTTACTTGAACCTTCACTAGATAAAAATTTTGGTTTGCAAGATTCATTATTAAAAATCGATGGTTCCGGCAAAGAAGCTTTATATATGAAAGGCGGTGGAAGCTTAAATCCACCGAGTCATGAAACTGTAAATCAGAATATGCACGTTTTATATCAAGATGGCAAAGCTGTTTTTAAAGTTGCGGTAAAAGGAATGGCAGACATTTCTTATGAGATAATGCAAAAAAATAATCTTACTTCAGATGATATTGCTTATTTAGTTCCTCATCAAGCTAATTTAAGAATTATTGATGCAACAGCTGAACGAATGGGAATAAATAGAGAAAAGGTAATGATAAATATTGATAAATACGGCAACACAACTGCTGCAACTATTCCATTGTGCTTAGTTGAATATTACAGAGATGGAAAAATTAAACGTGGAGATAAATTAATCCTTTCTGCATTTGGAGCTGGTTTTACTTGGGGTGCAATTTATTTCGTTTGGAGCATGGATTAAGTTTAAAATTATTTTTATTGTCTTTTAAATTTATTTTGTTGAAATAAAGAGAAAAATTAAAAATTGAAAAAAGCATTTTTGTTCCCTGGTCAAGGTTCCCAATATGTAGGAATGGCTCAAGATTTATTTGAGAATTCTGTTGAAGCCAAAGAAATGATTAAGACCGCTGATGATGCATTAGGAATTAATTTATCTTACATAATGTTTAATGGCCCAGAAGAACAATTAAAGCAAACTGAATTTACACAGCCAGCAATATTTTTACACAGCGCTGTTTTAGCAAATATAATTAGAACTTTGAGTGTTGACGCTGCTGCCGGTCATTCATTAGGCGAATATTCTGCTCTGATTTCTGCAAATGCAATTCAATTTTATGATGCAGTAAAATTAGTTAGAGCAAGAGGCAAAGCAATGCAGCAAGCCGGAATAGATAATCCAGGAACAATGGCTGCAATTATCGGATTATCTCCGGAAAAAGTATCGCAATGCTGTGCTGAAGCTTCGTTTGTTGGAATTTCTCAATGTGCAAATTTTAATTCACCAGGACAAATTGTAATTTCAGGTTCAATTGAAGGTGTAAAAAAAACAATGGAAATTTGTAAAGCTAACGGCGCGAAATTAGTGAAGGAACTTGTTGTCAGTGGTGCGTTCCATTCTCCTTTAATGGAATCTGCAAAAAAAAGTTTATCGGACGAATTAAATCAAACTCACTTTTATGATGCTCGTTTTCCTGTTTATGCAAACGTTTCTGCTTTACCTGTTACGGATAAAAACGAAATAAAAAAATTATTGTTTGATCAGCTTACTTCACCGGTGCGTTGGGAAGAAACAATTACCAATATGATTAAAGATGGAATTGATGAATTTTATGAAGTTGGGCCGGGTAAAGTTCTTCAAGGACTTGTGAAGAGAATAAATCCCGATGTTAAATGTTTTTCTATTGATAAATATTCGGATGTGGAGAAGTACTTGTAATGACTCAAAAATTTTCTAAAAAGATAAATGGAATTTTCATTGATCCGATTATTTTTACATTTAGTTTCCATTGCAAATGCAGCGGTGAATGCTGCTGGTACGGCGTTTATACAGATTTGAAAGAACATAATTTAATCTTAAGTATAAAAGAAAAAATTATTCCGATAATGGATGCAACTCAAACGATTGATGTTGAAAAATGGTTTGAAGCTCCGGAAAAAGATGAAGATTTTGAATCTGGGGTTGCAGTTGGTACTGAACTATTTAATAATAAATGTACTTTCTTAGATAAAAATGGTCTATGCTCTCTTCAGAAATTAGCAAATAATGAAGGTGGGCATAAGTGGAAGTATAAACCTCTTTATTGTATATTGTTTCCGCTGACGATTTTTGAAGGTGCGCTTACCATAGATGACGAGCATATTGACAGGCTGAAAACTTGTAATAAAAATCCAATGGCAACAACAACAATTTATGAAGCATGCAAAGAAGAGCTAAAATATTTTTTAGGCGAAAAAGGATTTTCCGAATTGGAAGAATATAAGAAAGAATATCTGAATTCTTTAGGAAATCAAAATAACATTAGTGCTAATAACTCTAGAGAGGTAGCATGAATCTTAAAAACAAAAAAGCAATTGTAACCGGCGGTTCTAGAGGAATTGGAAAAGCAGTTGTATTGCATCTTGCTTCAAAGGGATGCGATGTTGTTTTTACATTTAATAGTTCTGTTGAAGCTGCAAAAAGTGTTGAAGCTGAATCTGAAAAATTTGGAGTTAAAATTTTCGGAATACAAGCCGATGCATCAAAATATTCTGAAGCTGAAAAAACGATAAATTTTACTTTGGAAAAGTTAAGCGGTTTAGATATTTTAGTGAATAATGCTGGAATTACTAAAGATAATCTTTTAATTAGAATGAGTGAGAAAGATTTTGATGATGTTGTTTCGGCAAATCTGAAAAGTGTTTTTAATTATACCAAAGCTTCTTTGAAACAAATGATAAGTCAGCGATATGGAAGAATTATAAATATTTCTTCTGTGGTTGCAATAACTGGAAATCCCGGTCAGGCAAATTATGTCGCATCCAAATCTGGAGTAATTGGATTTACAAAATCCACTGCAAAAGAATTAGCTTCAAGAAATATAACAGTTAATGCCGTCGCTCCAGGTTATGTATCGACTGATATGACAGATAAATTGAATGATAAACAGAAAGAAGCAATAATTAATTTAATTCCATTAAAAAGAATCGGAACTCCTGAGGATATAGCAAAAGTTGTATCCTTTTTGGCTTCTGATCAGGCTGATTATCTAACCGGACAGGTTATTTCAGTCGATGGTGGAATGGCAATGTGAACTTAATTTAATTCATTAATCCTTTATAATTAACAATAGGAGAATAATATGGACGTTGAAGCAAAAGTAAAAGAAATAATTATTGATAAACTTGGTGTTGAAGAATCTCAAATTACACCAGAAGCTTCTTTTACTAATGATTTAGGTGCAGACTCACTAGACATAGTAGAATTAGTCATGGGTTTTGAAAGTGCTTTCCAAATTTCAATCCCTGATGAAGATGCTGAAAAAATTGGAACAGTTGGAGATGCAGTTAAATATCTAAAAGAAAAAATAGGTTAGGAATTTTGGAGTCGAGAATATAAATTCTCGACTTTACATTCCTTATTTTACACTCCTATACAATTCTATGATAAACATAAAAATTTTTATTCGGAGTGAATTATGAAAAAGAGGAGAGTAGTTGTTACGGGAATTGGTGCAATTACTCCTATCGGAATTGGTATTCAAGAGTTTTGGAACGGCTTGATGAAAGGTGAAAATGGAGTCGGCCCAATTACAAAATTTGATGCAACCAATTTTGAAACTCAATTTGCCGCTGAAGTAAAAGACTTTGATCCGGAAAATTTTTTTGATAAGAAATCAATCAAAAGAATGGATCCATTTACTCAATACTCTCTTGCTTCGGCTGATATGGCAATTAACGATTCCAAAATAAATCTGGATAAAGAAGATAAAGATAAATTCGGTGTAATTTTTGGAAGCGGAATTGGAGGAATGGTTACTAATCAGCAGCAGCATTGGAATTATTTCGAATCAAAAAACCCAAGAGTTATTAGTCCTTTCTTCGTTACAATGATGATATCTGACATTGCAGCAGGTCAGATTTCAATTAAATATAATTTGAAAGGACCAAATTATGCCACTACTTCAGCTTGCGCAACGTCGTCGCATTCTATTGCTGATGCATTTATATTAATTCAACGCGGCAGCGCTGATTTAATGTTATGTGGAGGTTCTGAAGCTGCAATTACAGAAATGGCCATTGGCGGATTCAATGCAATGAAAGCATTGTCACGTTGGAATGATCGTTATCTTGAAGCATCTCGCCCCTTCGATAAAGATAGAAATGGCTTTGTTATGGGTGAAGGTGCGGGTGCATTAGTTTTAGAAGAATACGAGCATGCACATTCACGAGGTGCAAATATTTATTGTGAACTTGCAGGAGTTGGACTCACCGGCGACGCTTACCATATAACTGCTCCAGCTCCAGGCGGTGAAGGAGCTGTTCGTTCAATGAAAGAAGCAATTAGAGACGCCGAGATTAGTTACAAAGATTTGGATTACATTAATGCTCATGGAACCTCAACTCCTTATAATGATGTTAATGAAACCAATGCTATTAAAACCGTATTTAATAGTCATGCATATGATTTGATTGTAAGTTCAACTAAGTCTATGACCGGGCATCTTCTTGGTGCGGCCGGCGGAATAGAAGCAATTGCAACTGTATTATCGATTAAAAATAATTGTGCTCCTCCAACAATAAATCTCACTAATCCGGATCCTGAATGCGATTTGAATTACAGCCCACTAAAACCAACTCCCAAAATAATTAACACTGCGATAAGCAATACATTTGGATTCGGTGGACATAATGCTTCTCTTTTGTTTAAAAAGTTTGAGGAATAAGCTTGAGTAAATTATTATCTTGGCTTTTAGAAAAACTAAAACAAAGAGAAGAAAAAAATAAAACCAAATATATCTCACGACTTCTCACTCCGGAAAAGTTTAGCGAGTTGGAAAAAATTATCGGATTCAGTATTAAAAATAGAACTTATTTTATACAAGCTTTAATGCACAGATCATTTCTAGAACATAATACTGGATATGATGTTTCAAATGAAAGATTAGAATTTTTAGGAGATTCGATTTTAAATCTTGCTGTTGCAGAATATCTTTATGAAGAATTTCCAGATAAGAACGAAGGATTTTTGACAAAAGTTAGAGCGAAATTAGTAAACAGACTTGCTTTAGCTGATGCTGCTGATGGAATAAATTTAGCAAGCTTTTTATTAATAAGTAAAAACTTATCAAACAATTTTAAAAATAGTTCAAGAACCGTTTTAGCAGATGCATTTGAGGCATTAATTGGTGCAATATATCTTGATAATGGATTAGGCGCAGCAAAAAATTTTATTGAACGAGCATTAATTGATTCAAATATGAAGGAAGGAGTTTATTTAATTGATGAGAATTTTAAAAGTCAGCTTTTAGAATACACTCAAGCAAATAAAATTGAAAATCCTATCTATAGTGTAATTAAGGAAGAAGGCCCTCAGCACAATAGAACTTTTACTGTTCATGTTACAATTAACAATGTTGAATATGGGATTGGTAAAGGGAAAAACAAAAAATCTGCAGAACAAAATGCTGCTCACGATGCTTTATATAATTTGATGAAAGAAAATTCAATAGATTCCGCTAATTAATCTTTATATCAAAATTTAGTAGCAAAACTTTTTACAAGTATAAAAGTTTATTTATTTTTTATAAACAAATTACAATTTTTTTTGAAAGCGCAGTTCTTTTATGAATAATTTGAATAACACAGACCAATTTGTAAACAGGCATGTTGGACCAAACGCTGAAGAAATAAATCAGATGCTTCAGAAAATCGGTGTACGAACACTCGATCAATTAATTGATGAAACAATTCCATCTAAAATTAGATTAACAAATGAACTAAAATTAGATGAACCTTTAAGTGAAAATGAATTTCTTGATAGTTTAAGAAAAGTTGCGAAAATAAATAAAATTTTCAAATCATATATCGGCTTGGGATATCATCCAGCAATTACACCTGCAGTAATTCAAAGAAATGTTTTGGAAAATCCAGGCTGGTATACACAATACACACCATACCAAGCAGAGATTTCACAAGGAAGATTGGAAGCTTTGATTAATTTTCAAACTATGATAATTGATTTAACTGGATTAAAAATAGCAAATGCATCTTTGCTTGACGAAGGAACTGCTGCAGCAGAAGCAATGTCAATGTTTTATTCAAATAGAAAAAATGAAAAATTAAATTCAAATATATTTTTTGTATCAGAAGAATGTCTTCCTCAAACAATTGATGTATTAAAGACACGTGCTGTTCCGTTAGGAATTGAATTGCAAATTGGCGATCATAAAAAGATTGAATTGAACGATAAAATTTTTGGAATACTTCTTCAATATCCATCAGCTAATGGTGAGATTTATGATTACAAAGATTTAATTGAACTAGCTCATCAAAAAAATATTTATTCTGTAGTTGCTGCGGATTTATTAAGCCTTGCAATTCTAATTCCTCCCGGTGAGTTTGGAGCTGACGCGGCTGTTGGAAATACACAAAGATTTGGTGTGCCTATGGGTTACGGAGGTCCACATGCTGCTTACTTTGCAACCAAAGAGGAATTTAAAAGAGTTATTCCCGGAAGAATAATTGGAATATCTATTGACGCTAATGGTAATAATGCATACAGAATGGCACTTCAAACTAGAGAGCAGCATATAAGGAGAGAAAAAGCAACTAGCAACATCTGTACATCTCAAGTACTTTTAGCAATTATGGCTGGAATGTACGCTGTTTATCACGGCGCAGAAGGAATTCGCTTAATTGCTGAACGAATTCAAAAACTTACTCAGTTTTTAGATAGGTCTCTAAAAAAATTAGGATTCAATCTAATAAATAAAAATTACTTTGATACTCTAACAGTAATATTAGATGAGAATGCTAAAGGTGAAATTGAAACAATTAAAAATTCAGCCATATTGAATGAAATCAATTTTAGGTATGCAAAAAATTCAATTGGTATTTCGTTAAATGAAACTACTAGCTTTAAAGATGTAGTCGAAATAATTTTAATTTTTGCAAAAGCAAAAAATAAAAATTTGAATGAAAGTGAAATCAATAACCTAAGTGAAAACTTAGAAATAAATTTCCCAGAAAACCTTAAAAGAAAAACTGATTATTTAACACATCCGGTTTTCAATTCTTATCATTCAGAAACAGAAATGATGAGATATTTAAAAAGATTAGAGAACAAGGATCTTTCATTAGTCCACTCAATGATTCCGCTTGGTTCCTGTACTATGAAATTGAATGCTGCTGTTGAGATGATGGGAATTACTTGGCCGGAATTCTGTAACATCCATCCATTTGCACCCAAAAATCAAGCTGAAGGTTACGCTAAAATATTTCACGAACTTGAAAAAGATTTGTGTGAAATAACAGGATTTGCTGCTGTTTCTTTTCAACCGAATTCTGGTGCGCAAGGAGAATTTTCAGGACTTATGGTTATTAGAAATTATCTGCAAAGCAAAGGCGAAGTAAATCGTAATGTTGTCGTTATTCCTTCGTCGGCTCATGGAACTAATCCTGCAAGCGCGGTAATGGCTGGAATGAAAGTAGTTGTTGTGAATTGCGATGAACGCGGAAATGTTGATCTAAATGATTTGAGAAAAAAAGCCGATGAAAATAGAAATAATCTTGCCGCTTTAATGATAACTTATCCATCTACTCATGGAGTATTTGAAGAAGAAATAAAAGAAATCTGTTCGATAATTCATATCAACGGCGGCCAAGTTTATATGGATGGTGCGAACATGAATGCTCAAGTTGGATTAACTAGTCCGGCAACAATTGGAGCAGATGTTTGTCATCTAAATTTACATAAAACATTTTGTATCCCTCACGGCGGCGGCGGTCCGGGAATGGGACCAATTGCAGTTGCGTCGCATTTAGTACCATTTCTTCCAAATCATTCTGTTGTAAATTTAGGGCATGAACTAGGTATGACTGCTGTTTCTTCAGGTCCTTGGGGAAGTGCGGATATATTAATTATTTCATATTCTTACATTAAGATGATGGGAAGTAAAGGACTGACAAAAGCATCAATTACTGCAATTTTAAATGCAAATTATATTAAATCTAAGCTTCAACCTTACTTCAAAGTTTTATATACCGGAAGTAAAGGAAAAGTTGCGCATGAATTAATTTTTGATATGCGAGATTTCAAAACAAGTGCTCATATTGAAGTTGAAGATATTGCAAAAAGATTAATGGATTACGGTTATCATGCACCAACAGTTTCATTTCCAGTTGCTGGAACTTTAATGGTTGAGCCGACAGAAAGTGAATCTAAATCTGAACTTGATAAATTTTGTGATGCACTAATTTCAATTCACCAAGAAATTAAAGAAATAGAAAGTGGAATTGCTGATCCAAATGATAACGTTTTAAAGAACGCACCGCATACTGCCGGGTCTGTAATTTCTGATAATTGGAATCATAAATACTCACGCGAAAAAGCTGCATATCCGACTTCATGGACTCGATTAAATAAATTTTGGCCAAGTGTTGGTAGAATTAATAATGCTTATGGAGATCGAAATTTAGTTTGTAGCTGTTTACCTGTTTCTGATTATATTGAAAAATAGTATTTCTTTTTCTAATTGCAACATATTCTTTTAGAATGTGCTGCTTTTAATTTTAATTTTTCACCACTTTATAAATTTCATCTTGCCCTAATGATAAAATATTTTATCATAAACATTGTATTACTAATAG
>DAIEML010000065.1 GCA_027349615.1 Ignavibacteriales bacterium
CCAAGTTCATTTAATTGAATATTTGATTGTCCAAACGCATATCTGCTGCCCAATTCATCTAACTGAGAATTTGATTGAGCAAAAACATAACGGCTGCCCAAAGCTTCTAGCTGAGCATTTGATCCATTAGTTAATGTTGATGCGTACAAATCAGACACAGCAAAAGAGGTTTGAACTGCTGTTGCGGTGTTTACATCCAAAGTTGCTGTACTTTGGGAAATCCTATACCGGACAGCTTCCTCGACTTTACCATTTTTTTGTGGTTCTTTCGCAAAACCCCCAACAAAAAGTAAAATACTGAGGAGAGAAGTGAAAATAGTTTTACGCATAATGTTCCCTCGTATTTATGAAAATAGTTTTTTAAGCATCATTAAAGGTTCAATGTTTATGCCACGCAATCATTATTTGGGTTTTTAATCAATAATAGAGGTTTAGTTTTATGATGCGGTAGTTATTACCGAAAAACTGCGGAAATATTAGGTAAGTTGTAAAAATATATTACAGATTTTGGCAGAACATCAAAAATTTAATTTTTTAATAATTCATGAGACGTGATATTTGAATTGCTTTATAATTTATAAACGTTTAATTCTAATCAATTTAGTAAAGCATTTAGTTTTGGCCTAGAAATTCCAAGAATTCGTGCGGTTTTAGATTTGTTGCCTTTTGTTTTTTGTAAAACTTCTTTTGCATAAATCTGTTCAAGATTTTTAATGTTAACTTGAGTATAAGACAAATCAAGTTTAATTTGATGCGGCGAATAAATTGTTTCATCATTATTTTGGATTAATAGAGACGACTGCGAAGTGAGAATATGTGAAAGATCTTTATATTTAATTGTAGGTCCTTCAGTTAATAGCACAGCTCTTTCAATTGCATTTCTTAATTCACGTACATTTCCGGGCCAAGGATAGGTAGAAATAAATTCTTTTGCTTCATTATTTATTTTTGTAATTGATTTCCCAAATTGATGATTAAATTCTTTAATGAAATGTTTTGTTAATAAAAAAATATCACTTTCTCTTTTTCTAACCGGCGGCATTTCCAGTGTAACAACGTTTAATCGATGATAAAGATCGCGGCGGAAAATATTTTTTTCAATCAGTTCTTCCAGATTCATGTTGGTAGCAGAAATTATTCTTGCGTTAATTGGAATGTCTGTTAATCCACCTAAGCGCCGGATTAATTTTTTTTCAATTGCCCGCAATAATTTTTTCTGGATATTTATACTTAAGTCGCCGATTTCATCAAGAAATAAAGTTCCGTTCTCGGCAAGTTCAAACAAACCTATCTTTCTAGTTTTAGCATTTGTAAATGCGCCTGGCTCGTAACCAAATAATTCTGATTCAAGTAAGTTTTCCGGAATTGATGAGCAAACAATATCTACAAAAGGGCCGGAAAATGATTTGCTGTTTTTATGAATTGCTCTTGCAATAAGCCCTTTCCCGGTTCCGGTTTCGCCGCGCACTAAAACATTTACGTCAGTCTTCTCGGCAACTTTTCTTGCAAGATTTATAGTTCGCAAAAGCTCAACTGAATTTCCAATAAATGAATTAAAGTCATAAATATCGGTTCCGTAACCGCCGGTATTTTTTGTTGAAGTTAGATAAGCATTGTTAACAATAACTTCTTCGACGTAAGAAATAAACATATAAAGCTCAAAAGGCAAAACATAAATATCCATATATCCAAGCTTCGCAATCGAACTTACAAGCAGCGCATTATTTTCAGGAATTAAAAAGATGATTTTATTCCTAATATCATTTTTAATTTTAATAATTCTATTTAAATAATTTGATTCAATACTTTTTATTTGAAGAATTATTATTTCATCATCGCCAACTGTGAACCTTTGCGGATAGGAAGGAGAAATAGATAAATTTTTTAATTCCAGTTGTGTCATCGCTGAATTAATTGACGAAACATCTTCAATATCAGAAAAGATTTTTATTTTTACGTGAGGTTTTCCCATTGGTTAAAATTGCGCTTCGAAATACTCCAACTCTTCTATCGCTTGTTTTCTTTCCGGCTCGTTTAAATAAGATTTTTTTAAGCGCGAATCTTTTATATTGTTCGCAATAAAATTTAACAATTCTTTCGAATATTTAACATAATTTTTTGCTTTAATCAGATTCCCACGCCGGTTATATGAGTCAGAAAGAGCAAACAAAATTTTCCAAGTTAATTCGGTAATGTGCAAGTTTTCTATAAGTTCATAAGCTGATTGGAAATATTCTATTTGAGAATTTAATTTTAATGAATCATCTGCTTCGCTTAATTTTCCAAGCAAATAATTTCTTTCGGCATCCAGAAGAGAATTTTCATCGCACATTTTAGTTACAAAATCAGAAAGTAATTCTTGGTAGGCTTCTTTAGGCTTGTTCATTTTTATCAAAATATTTACGATCATTATCGAACATTGGTAAAAGTCATATTTATTTTCTTCGGCAGACAATTTATTTTTTACTTTAATTAATGATTGAAGAACTTTTTCCAGATTATTTCCGTTTGATTCAGAAAGGCAAACCAAATATTGATAATTTAAATTATGCTTCTCATTAATTCTCGTAGAGTTTGCTTCGGTTTCAAATTCTTTAATTATTTGATTTAAGCGATCAAAGTCGCCAACAATATAATATAGTTTGCCCAGCATAAACATTGACTGCAATTCTTCTTCCTTATTTTGAAGCTGTCGGAAAATATCGATTGAATCTTTTAGAGAATCCAAAGCATTTTGATATTCGCACATCGAAAGAAAAACTTCGCCTAAGTTTGATTTTACAAGCCCTTGTCCGTCTTTAACACCAAGACTGAAAAATATTGATAAAGCCTTCTGATAAAACTCAGTTGATATTTCAAATTCCAATTTGTTGTAGTAATAAATTCCGAAATTTAAAAACAGCTTGGCTTCCTGCTGTATATTTCCGATTGATTTATTAATCTCAAGCGAGCGGTTCCAATAATTTGTTGAGTTAACTAAATCGCCTTTCATGCTGTAGATGTTTCCAATATTCATTAATATCTGTGCTTGTTTAAAAAGCAAATTTCCATTTTCATAAACCGTATTAGCTTTTTCAAAATTTTTCAATGCGGTATCTAGGTCGTCATCTTTATATATAGATATCAAACCCATCATTTGAAAGCAAGAGCCTTTAATTTCTTCTTCGGTGTTTTTTTGCTTAGTAATTTCTGTGAAAGTTTTTAGTGCTTCATCATATTGATTTAAATTAAAATCAATCGTTGCAATATCATGCATTATTTTATTTTTTTTCGTCTGTTGATCTGCTTTTGATATTAATGATTTTAAGATTTCCTTCCCTTTTTGCAATTCGCCTGAACCGGTAAGACAATTTGCTTTAAAATTTAAAAGTTCAAAAATCATTTTGCCGTCAATATCTTTTTGAAGCAGCTGATCAATCAATTTTAATGCAGCTGGATAATCATTTAATTTTGTCAGAACTTTAGAAAGTTCAAACTCAATTTCAGTTTTAATCATTTTATTCAGCGGAAAACTAATTATATGCTCAAGAATATTTTTCTGATAAGAAAAAGCGAAAATTTTTTCTGCCTCAAGTAATTCTTCTTTAAATATTTGATAGCTTGTTTCAAATATCTCTGCTAATTCAAACTGTCTGGCAAGTTCTGTTTTATTAAAATCCGGAAAGTTATTTTTTAGAAAATCTGCAATTTTTATATGATAAGAATTTTTATCAATAATTTTTGAATAGATAAATTTTTTCAAACCTTCGGAAATAAAAGCAGGACTTTGATTTGATTGAACCTGATGAATAATATTTTTATTGTATAATGAAGAAAGTGACGCATAAATTTTTTCTTGTTTCAGCTTAAAGAATTTTGCAATCAAAGATTGATCAATAAAAATATCAAAGGCGGAAATGAGCTTTGCTATTTCCAATTCTTCTCTGGATAATCCTTCAACACGGATATTATAAATTTCTTCGTGCGAGCTTTTCAAAAGAGAAATTGATTTTTCATCTTTTAAAAAATTTACGCCCGATGGAGTGAAAGAAATTATTTTTAGAAGAATAATATCACGCAAAAAACTTTCCAAGCTTCCCGGCAGAAGATCGGCGTAGGAAAGTATTAACTGTTTTAATTCATCTTTTGGGAATAAATGCCAAAAACTTCTTTCTAAATATTCTGAAAGATTAACATCGGTGAACGGAGTTAAGTTTATAACTCGAAGATTAGAAATAAAATTAGATGCAAAATACTTGTCGGTATTTTCGGTTAAAATAACTTTAATATGATTTGCTTGAAAAATCGGGATAATATTTTTAAGCAATTCTATTGTGTACGAATCGTAGCTGTTGAAGGCGTCAAGGATGAGAACATATGAATTTTCAAAAGCCAGTTTACTGATGATTGATTTCAATTCGTCTGATAAATTATCAGGCTCATCTATAAATATTTTATTTAATTGATCAAGAAGCTGATCTGAAATTCTGGAGAAAACAAATTCGTTGTAGATAATTTTTTTTAAGAATCTTCGAACAAAATTAATTCCAGTAAAAGAATTAGGATTTTCTATAAAGATTGTGTTTTCAAAGTTTGAATAAATTTCATAAACCAATGCCGATTTGCCAGCGCCTTCCGAGCCATGAACAGTAAAAACTTCGTTGCTTTTTGAATCGGCAATATAAGTTTTTAAAATTGTCAGATAATCTTTTCTATCGGCAAAAACTTTTGCAGGAACCCAATCTTTATATAATTCTTTGCCTATCGGTACGGCAAGATCGCCAAGAATTTGAATTGAATTATTATATCTTTCTTCAGGATCTTTTTGCAGCAATTTTTTTATAACATTAATGATTTTGACGGATAAAAATGTTTCTGGAAAATCAAATTCCATTTCGATATGAGCTTTGTAAATTTCTAATTCATCAGAAGTAGGAAATGGAAAACCGCCGTAAATTATTCTGTAAAGCAGCATTCCCAATGAATAAAAATCAACTCGATGATCATGTTTGGCGTTCTTCAAAATTTCCGGCGCAATATATTCAGCAGTGCCGCGAACTGTGCTTTCAATATTTTCAACTGTGTTTTGTGCAAATCCTAAATCAATCAATTTTATTAATGGCTTTCCATCAAACGTCGAGACAAGAATATTTTCCGGTTTAAGATCGTAATAGATATAATTTGATAAATGCAGATAATAAAGTACTGAACAAAGCTGCTTGATAATTTCAATCAGCGAAATTTCATCATTTGAATTTTTATGAGCCAGTAGTTCATTTCCGTTGTAATACTCAAGCGTAAAAAATTTACTTCCAACGGAAATTTCTTTGTCTTCTTCATCTATTGTAACAACGGTTCCAAAATCGAATGACTTAATAATGTTTGGGTGGTTCAACTTGTGGAGAGTGAAAAATTCATTTCTAAAAATTGCAGCTTCAAACAAATCAACATTTACCGGCAGAATTTTTATCGCAATATCATTTCTAAACGAGCTGGCTAGATTGCCGGAAGAAAAATTAATTGAATCAGCATCCTCACATAAATAAACAGTGCTTCTTCCCTTGCCTAATAATTTCTTGATTTTATATCTTTGATTTATCATGCGTTTAGTCGTGGGTTAAATAAAATATTAATTTCTCGTCCTAGATTATTTGCGGCGTAAAGAGTAAGGAATAAAGCAGCGCCGGGAAATAAAATCATCCACCATGCTTGCGATAAATAACTTTGCCCTGCTTCAATCATTGAACCCCAGGATGGATAACTTCCGCCAGTGCCCAATCCCAAGTAACTTAAAGCCGCTTCAGCTAAAATAACATTTCCAAACTGAAAAACTAAATTCACAACAATCGGTGCCGTAATTATCGGCAAAATTTCTTTTAAAAGTAATTTATATTTTGGTGCGCCAAGCAATTGTGCGGATACAAAATAATCTTTATGCTTTAAAGAAATTACTTCGCTGCGAACAATTTTAAATAGACTCATCCAACCGGAAAACCCAAGAACTACGATCACACTTAATAAAGAATTTCCAAACAAAGCAATAATTAAAATTATAAAAAATATTACCGGGAAGGCGAGGAAGGTATCTGTAAGCCGGTTCAAAGCTGAATCGATGAAACCGCCGGGATAACCGGCTAAAAACCCAAGTGATAATCCGAGGATGAGAGTAATTAAAACCGAGCCGAGCCCAACGAATAATGAAATTCGCGCACCGTATGTTAATCTGGAAAAAATATCTCTGCCGAATTCATCGGTGCCTAAAAGAAATATTTTTGAAGTAATTAATGGTTTGCCGTTTTCAAATTGCAGTGTATCCTTCAATAAAATATTTTCCGCACCATTTTGAAAATATGTAATGTTATTTGAAATAGAAACGCTGTCAGCAAAGATTAAACTTTCGTCAAAGGATCTTTTTACAACAAGGTTCTTTAAATCAATAAATTCGCTTAAAGAGTTTTTAGTTTTATGTTGAATGGATTTCAGGTGAATTACCTTTACTGAGCTAAATGGCGGAAGAAGTTTTGTAACCGATAAATCTTTTTGAAACTCCGGGTTTGAATTCGCAATCAATGGTGCAAATAAAAAAAATGAAAACAATAAAATTATTATAAAAGATGTGAAATTAATTTTCTTCTGAAGAAAATTAAATTTTCGTTTAAGTTTAAAAGTGGAAACCAGAATTACAATTATAAGAACCGCAGAACCAAGCGAATCTAAAAAAGAAAAATCAAATTGTGCAAAAGCGGCGGATGAATAATTAAAAAGTAAGTTTAAAAATTTTATCATCAACAAAAATGTGTTGAGTAAAAGATTAATTCTCAACAGAATTAAAGTTAATGTTATAAAAGAAATGAAATGCCAGACTTTAATCTTAAAGTGCATTTAATTTAGAATTCCTTTCACAACTCGTTTATCAAGCTTTGCTTTCAACATATCTGCGGCAAGATTTGTAATTATTACTAAAACTCCTGCAACAAAACTGCAGCCGGTTACCAGCGGATAATCGCGCGAAAGAATTGCGTTAACAGTTAAACGCCCCATTCCGGGCAATGCAAAAATAACTTCAGTAATTAAAGCGCCGCCGAACAGCAAACCAAGTTCGACGCCTGCAACTGAAATTAATGGATTGACCGCATTTGGAATTACATGTTTTCGATTAATATATTTTTCATCAAATCCGTGTGCGCGAAGATTTTCAACAAATGGTTTGTTGTAGACTTCTTCAAGATTGTCGCGGAGATATTTATAATAAACTGCAATTCCGCCGAGCGACAAAGTAATTACCGGAAGAATTAAATGACTTCCATAGTTCAGCAGCTTTTGAAAAAATGAATATGAATCCGAATCAAATGAAGTTAATCCGGACGATGGAAATAAATTTAACCATCCTGAAAAAATAAAAATTAAGGAAACACCGATTACGAACGAAGGCAAAGCATAAATCATCAAACTCAACCTTGAAATTGTTTTATCAGCAAAGCCATTAATTTTTTTTACCGAAATAAATGCCAACAAAAATCCCGCAGATATTTGAACAGAAAAGCTTATCAGGGAAAAAATAATAGTGAATGGCAAAAACTGTTTGATAACTTCTACAACTGGAATTCTGTAAGTGTAAGAAATGCCAAAATCTCCTTTGCAAAGATTTAGAAGAAAAGTTTCGTACTGACTAATCAGCGGCGCATTTAAGTTGAATGATTCTTTAACGAGTGTAGCAAGTTTTGGGCTTAAATCAGGAGATAAAAATTTTTGTGAGGGATCGCCGGGAGAAATCCTCAAAAGAAAAAAAAGAAAAGTAATCATCAGAAACAAAACGATAAGAGATGTTATGATTCTCTTTAACAAAACGCGGTAGATTTCTTTTCTCATGTTCTTTTTATTTTACCGACCACAGCCAGGCACGATTGAATGGGCCCAGCGGACTTACAGTTAAGTTTTGAATCTTTTTGTTGTATGCAATTATTTTATCAACCCAATACAAAAACGTAACCGGCTGATCTTTATAAATTATTTCCTGGAATTTTTTATAAAGAAGATTTTTTTGTTCTTCTGATTTTGAATTTTCAATCTTATCAAGCAAGTTATCTATGGTTTTATTTTGATAGCATTCAACATTCAACGGCGCTTCAGAAAAATCAGAATACCAGAAAGGTTTCATATCAATTGGAATAGAGATTGTCCAACCAGCCATCCACGCGTTAAATTCTCTGTCGTACATTTTTTGAAAAAACACTTCAGGTTCAAGTTTTTCAACAGTCACTTTAATGCCAACTGCCTTCAAATTATTTTTAATTACAGTCGAAGCAAAATCCCGGCGAGGATTTCCTGTCGGAATATAAAGTGTGAAAGAAAATTCCTGTCCGTTTTTCTTTAACACTCCGCTTTGATCAATATCTTTCCAGCCGGCGCTTGCCAAAAGCTGTCTCGCTTTTTCAACATTGTAAGTGAGCGGAGTTAATGTTGTATCAATTGTAGTTTTGAATATTGGTGAAATTGGTCCCCAGCATAAATCGCCGTGGTTATCTAAAAATTCTTTTAAAATTTCATTACTGTTAATTGCGTAAGTCAAAGCTTTTCTAACTAATGGATTTCCAAACAATTTATTCGGAATAATTTTTTTTGATTTTTTGTAAACGTCAGGATCAATATTGTTCCAGCCGACGTAATCATACTCGCGTCCTTTCAAAGATGCAAGATTGATGTTTTCATCTTTCTGCAAAATTGGATAATCATCAGCTTTTACGTCTTGAATAAGATCTAGCTCGCCTCTTTTTAATTGTGTTAATCTGGAATTATAATCAGGCACAATTTTAAAAATTATTTCAGAAATATTTCCCGGCTTGTACAGAAAAGATTTTGTATCGGCTTTCAAAATGATTGACTGATTCTTATTCCATTCGGCAAGATAAAAAGCTCCGTTTGTAACCGGCTTAATTTCCTTTTCGGCAGTTATAAAATCTTTGCGACTGATGTTTTTGTAAACGTGCTCAGGAATTATTGGGAAATCTATATCATAAAAAGACGGGGTTGAGTTCTTTTTAAAATTTATTGTAAGCAAATATGGATTTGTTATAGTGAAAGTTTTCTGGAGATCAATGTGCTGAGACGAATCAACATAATAATTTTTAAACGAACCGTAAAGCTTGCTTTGAATTTGCGGATCGGAATAAAGATCAAATGAAAATACAACATCGTTTGCTGTAAATTGCTGCCCGTCAGACCATTTAACATCATCACGAAGATTCAAAGTAATTGAAGAAGAATCCTTACTCCATTGCCAGCTTTTTGCAAGCATCGGGTAAGTATCCATTTCGCCTTTCTGATAATTCCAATCGTGCTGAACAAGGCTTGCATAAAGAAGCTCGGAAATATTTCCTTCATTTAGATCAAAGGCGAAAAGAGGATTAACCGATTCAATATCGGAAGGAATTGCTGTGACAACTCGGTTTTGATTTTCTGGTGCTTCTTTCTGGCAGGCAGGTATTAGCAGCAAAGAAAAAATTATGACTAATAAGAAAAGACGATTCGTTTTCATCAGTGCGGCCCATTCAAATATTGGTAATAACTTTGTTGGTAATTTATTATTTTGTTGTGTAATTACAAAAAATGATTTGTGCGGAATGTTTGAAGTCAGAATTAAAGAAATAAACTTGATTGGAAAGAAAACTCTGCTTTCTGATGTTGAGTTCAATTTGAACGACAATTCGATTTACACAATTCTTGGCTTGAACGGAAGTGGAAAAACTTCTTTGATAAAATCTCTAACCGGAATTCTCAATCCGCGTTTTTATAAAATTAATGGATCAGTAAATTTTGATGGTGAAAATATTCTAGCTCTTGATTACAAAAAGATTCTTCAATTAAGAAGAGAAAAAATAAAATATGTTTTCCAGGATGCTGTAAACAGCTTCGATCATTTAAAAACTTTTGAATACTATTTTGAAAAACTGATTAAAGATAAAAATGATGTTGATCCTCTGCTGGATTATTTTCTTTTGCCAAAATATTCTGAATTGAAAAAGCTTTTTCCTTATGAAGTAAGCGGCGGAATGGCTCAGCGAATAAATTTTGTTCTTGCGCTGCTTTGCCATCCGAAAATTATAATTCTTGATGAGCCGACTTCGGGAATTGATCTTGCAATCTCAAATCTTTTTTTACTAAAGCTGAAAGAATTTGTGAAGGAGAAAAATAATTCGGCACTGCTGGTTACGCACGATTTGGTTTTTGCCCAAAAGATCAGCAACAAAATTGCGTTTCTTGCTGACGGAAAGCTAAGCGAGTTTTATTCTAATGATGAATTCTTTTCTGCGAATAATTCAGAATCACTTCAACAATTTCTTAACGCACACAAACATATTTCTTTATGAATGAATTACTAATCGTTAGAAATATTTTTTATATAGTTGAACAGACGGAGGCTTTTCAATTAAAAAAAGTTGAGAAAGAAATTCTGAAAAATATTTCTTTCAAATTGGAGAAAGGAAAAATTCTTGGAATTGTCGGCGAATCCGGAAGCGGAAAGAGTATGACGTCACTTTCCATTATGGGATTGATTCCACCCCCATATGGAAAAATTGTCGAAGGCGAAATCCGTTTTGAGGGTGTCAATTTAGCGAAATTGTCAGAAAAGAAAATGAATGATATT
>DAIEML010000066.1 GCA_027349615.1 Ignavibacteriales bacterium
TCACAATCCATGCATCTTTGAATTCTTTATCATTCCATAATTCGTTTCTTACTTTTTCTGCATCGTCATGAGAAGTAAAGTGAGTTCCGAGTTGAACTACATATAAATTTACATTAGGATTAAATACAATATTAAGTTCATCCCTTACTTTATTTTTATTTTTAGCAGCAAATTCATCAGCGCGGTCTTTTGTAGTGAAGGCGCCAAGCTGAATTATATAAAAAGTTGCTGTTGTATTATGCAATTCAACCTGCTGCTTTTGCTCTTGTTGATTTTGTACTTTTGCTGGTTGTGTTGGAGGAACTTGATCAAAAATGTAGAGTGAATCTTTTCCGCTTAGTTTATTCGTCTGCTCATTTGGTGTTGCCTCATTCTTTGCATTATTTTCAGTTGCTTTTTGAGAAGTTGAACACGAAGCAAAAACTAATGCAAGAAGTATAGATAGTAAGTAATAGGATTTCCGCTTTATCATTTTGTCAGCCTAATTTATTAAAAAGTAAACTTTATTATAATATGTATTTGGACGTCAAAATAATTTTTTAGTTCTAAAAATAATTATGAAGGGATGAATAATTCATCCCTTCAATTGTATTAATTAAAACAATAAATTCTTAAAAGTTCCAGGGGCAAAATATGGGATGTTTGATCCTGAAAATAAATTTCGTTTACTAAGAACAAAGCTTCCAGGTATTGTTGATACATCAATTAATGGAATGCTTGCACCGAATTTACTGTTAATTACTTTTATAAATTCATCTGCAATTATTGCTTGTCCTTGATTTGTAGGATGAATTCCATCCAAACTGAAAACTCCACCGGTAACAAATGTTGTATAGAATGGAATACCATTTATTACTGTTCCGCCTTTGGAATCATTTTGTCTTACATTTGTTAAAAATGAATTAATATCCACTAAGCCATAACCATGAGCACTTGCCATAGCTGAAATACTAGAATTAAAAGCAGCAGTTGCTGTTTTTGCAGTTTGAATTTCACTGGCATCTAGAATTAAAGCATCCGGCCATGGATTTTTAGGACTTAATCCAAATGGCTGAGTTGTATCAATAATTCCTCCCGCAATCAATAAAGAAATATCAGCTTTGTTATCTTTATAAAATTTTCCTGTTGGAGTTCCAATCAAACCAGCGTATGTCTGTCCAACTAGTGTAATTAAAACAGTACCATCTGCCAAAGATGATACCGGCAAAGCCGTTCCACTATATTGTCCATGCTGCTGATAATAAATACCGTTTATTTGAAGTGAGCTAAGTTTCTGAGCAATCATCGGTCCGACAGTTGTAAAGAATGGAATTGAAGTTACATCAGGAATATTTGCTACAACAACTTTTGCACCTAAAGAATCTATACTGGTACATAATTGAGAATAAAGGTATGCAAATGTTTGTGCATCGGTCGGTGCATTAGGTGAATATCCGCCGCTCGCTGCAAATCCAAGAACATCATTATTTCCGATCCACAATGTCAAGAAAGTTGGATGAAGAGCTTTTGCTTGTGCAAATTGTGTACCTTGTCCTCTTAATATAATATCAATGAACGGACTCTTTGAATAAGAAGTTGAAGTGCTGGTTGAGTTCATCACATCTGCTAATACAACTCCGGGAACTCCTAAATTATTATATGGTGCAGGATAATTTAAATTTAAAGGAGCTCCTCCTAAAACTGGTTCTGTTTTTGTTGTAAATGGATTTAGTGTATTAATTTCTATTTGACCGCCAATGCCTGGGTCAGCAATTAATGGCTGTACAAATGTTGTATTAACTTGCTTAGCTATTAAATTTGGATATGAATAAGCCTGCGCACTTGCATAAAGTGCACTTGATTGATATCCTGATGTTAAGCTATTACCAATTGAAACATATCTAGTTAAATCAACACTTCCGCTTTTGGGGCTTGGTGCCGGAGGAGCCGTTAAATCAGTTCTGTCCTGGCATCCTGAAAAAATTAAAATCGAAACAAATAATCCTAGAGTAAAATTAAATATCTTTTTCATTTTTTATATCCTCCTTCCTTATAAACTATATGATAAATCTAATGCAAAAAGATTTGCGTACGCATTGTACGTTCCATTGAAAGGAGAAAATCCAGCCGAATAACTCTCTTGAGAATCTGTTACTGTTAATTGACTATTTCTAATAAATAAATATGCAGCACTTACAGATAAGTTATTGGTTAATTTATATCCTGCACCAAAGCTAAAACCAAGTCTGTTAGCTTCTGGTAAAGATGGATTTACATATTCAGGCTTAACTGGATTTTTATCATAATAAATTCCAGCTCTTAAAGCTAAATCTTGGGTTAAATTATATTCTGCACCAAATCGAATTATATATGAATTATCATACAACCTTGGACTTGATACAGTCATATTTTGTTGTGTAAAATTTATTGATAAAGTATCGTAGCTCTTCCAGCCAACATATTGAAAATCAGCTGACAATAATAGTTCCGGAAGAATTCTATATGCAGCTCCGATTGCCAAATTAAATGGTGTTGTTAATCCTGCTGTTGCACTGCCGTTTGGTAATTCAGAAGCTAATTGTGAAGAGCCTGTTGTTGTAGCTGTTCCTTTAAAAGTATATTTAATTTGGCTGTGGAAAGAAACTCCAAATGATAAATCATCTGTAGGCTTATACATCAAGCCTAAATTATAACCCCATTCAGCTTTATCATTTCCAGTTAATGAAGTAAAAGCATCGCCGGCAAAAGGAGTTTGAGGTGTTTTTTTAGATATTTTTACATTTGCAAAACTATAAACTAATGCAGCACTAACGGAGATCTGATCAGTCAATTTATATGCAACAACTGGGGAAATTGTAAATACCTGCAAGCTGGTTTCAATTGCTAAATATTTTCCAATCCAGTTATCATCCCATTTAGATCCTAAACCAAATGGACTTGTAAAACCAAGACCAAAAGCTAAATCTGGATTGTATCTGTAACTTGCAAAAAAATGAGTTGGAAAAAATGATTGCTTTGTCGCATCGTATTCTGTCACTGATGGGCTAACGCCTCTAAAAGCAAATACCGGTGCAATTAATGTAGATCCCAAGATAAAATTGGTTCCGCTTAATTGTGTTAAGCCGGCACCATTAAAATATATTGCTGATGGATCATTTGATATTGCAGTAAATGCACCACCCATAGCCATTGCTCTTGCGTTGTGCTCGTTGAGTTGGAAACCACCGGCAAAAACTTGTGAGTAAGTTATTGCCAGGAAAATAACGAAAGTAATAAATTTTACTTTCACATGACCTCCATTATATGATTTAATCTAGATAGTTAATTAATATATAGTTTAGCATAATATTTTATTCAATTGTAAATAAAGCGGCGCCCTTTTCAACGGCTGTTCCCTCTTTAACAAAAATATTTTTTATTAAACCTGAATTAGGTGCTCGTAAATCATTTTCCATCTTCATAGCTTCTAAAATAATAATAGTCTCACCTTGTGAAATTAATTCTCCTGCATTTTTTTTAATTTTTAAAATCATTCCGGGCATTGGGGCTTTTACTTCTGTTTTATGATGTGCCGAAGATTTATTCCCCAGCAATTCATTAGCTTTTTCCTGCAATAATGATCTTACGATCACTTCAAAATTTTTATCTTTTATTGAAACTGAATAGTTTCCGTTTTCAATTTTAATTACGATTACTTCTAATATTTTATCATTCAGTTTAATTAAATAATTGTGCCCATCTAAATGAATTAAATCATAACTATATTCTTTATTGTCAATTGTAATTTTTGAATTTTCAGAAACAGAAATTTTTTTCTTCTTATCATTCAGTGTAACAACAAAATCATTCATACAGCAAGCTTGTCCAGTAATTGTTGCTATTCTTTGAATGCGAATAATAAGAATCTTCTTTCTTTCTTACAAGTGATTTTTCTTTAATTAATGCTGAAATAATCGCAGCTGCGTCTTCGAGCAATTCATCATCATCTTTCGAAGAGATCATAATTGCCTTATATTCTCTCTCTAAAAAATTTATATCAATTTTGCCTTTTGAAAAATTATCATTGCTGAATATTGCATCTAGAAATGAAATATTATTTATTACACCGGATATTTGATATTCGCTTAATGCTCTTTTCATCCTTTCAATTGCACTTAATCTATCTTGCGCCCAAACAATTAATTTAGAAATAAGCGGATCATAATAAACAGATATTTCTGAGCCAGTGCCGAATCCGTCGTCAACTCTTATTCCTGGGCCGCCTGGAATTTTATATTCCGAAAGTTTTCCGGTAGCAGGTAAAAAATTATTATTAGGATCTTCTGCATAAATTCTGCTTTCAAAAGCATGCCCGCTAATTTTAATATCTTCCTGCTTAAAGGAAAGTTTTTTGCCTAAAGCTATATTGATTTGCTCTTTTACCAAATCTATGCCGGAAATTAATTCGGTTACAGGATGTTCTACTTGAATTCTTGTGTTCATTTCAAGAAAATAAAATTCTTTATTTGAATCCATTAAAAATTCAATGGTGCCGGCATTAAAATAGCCGCAGGCTTTTGCTGCATTCACTGCGGCTTGTGTAATTTTACCTCTTGTCTCTTCATCAACAAATGAAGATGGCGATTCTTCAATAATTTTTTGATGTCTTCTTTGAATTGAACATTCCCTTTCAAATAGATGTGCATAGTTTCCATGTTTGTCGGCAATTACTTGTACTTCTATGTGCCTGGGATTTTCAATATATTTTTCTATGTAAATTGAATCATCACCAAATGCTTTCATTACTTCTCTTTTTGTAGCTTCAAAAGCATCTTTGAATTCTTGAACAGATGAAATTTTTCTCATCCCTTTTCCGCCGCCTCCTGCTGCTGCTTTAAGCAAAACTGGAAATCCGATTTTATTAGCAGAATCAATTCCTTCTTCGATTGTTGAAATCGGCTTAGTCGTTCCGGGAACAATTGGAACTCCGCTTTTTGACATTAACTCTCTTGCTGCTGTTTTATTGCCCATCATTGCCACGGATTTTGATGAAGGCCCAATGAAAGTAATATTTTCATCTTCTAATGTTTTTATAAAATCAGAATTTTCAGAAAAGAAACCATAGCCTGGATGAATTGCATCGGCTTTTATTTTTTTTGCAAGATCAATTATTTTTGTTTTGTTTAGATATGATTGTGAAGCAGTTGATTCTCCGATATGATATGCTTCATCTGCTAGTCGAGTATGTAAAGAAGTTTTGTCGGCGTCTGAATATATTGCAGCAGATTTTATTCCCATCTCTCTGCAAGCGCGAATTATTCTAACAGCAATTTCACCTCTGTTTGCAATTAAGATTTTTTTGAACAATTCTTACCTTATAATTATTTTAGTTTAACTCAGCAATCGTTATTCCATCACCGCCGAATTCAATCGGAGCGAAATAATATTTTTTTACTCCCGAATGTTTTTTTAATATTTCTTGTACCGTTTTTTTCAAAACGCCTGTTCCCTTTCCATGGAGAATTTCTATTCGATCTAATCCGGAAGAGTATGCTTCATCAACAAATTTTATAATATCAAATTCTGCTTCCTCAGGTTTTTCACCACGTATGTCTAAGCGAAATTTAGGAACTGAAATATTAAAGCTTCCTATCGAGGTTGCTTCAACTTTTTCTTTTATCTTTTTTGAAAGAACTAGATTTTTAACATCAACCTGCATCTTTACTTTGCCAACTTGCACAGTTGCTTTCTTCTTATCCTTTGAGATATCAAGTATTTCTCCGGCAGACTGAGTATCTTTAATTGTAACGGAATTTCCGACAGCAAAGTTATGGTTTTCCAAATTCAAATCAATATCTTCAATAAAAAGTGTCTTATTTTTTTCTTTAATCTCTTTAACAATATTTTGAGATTCTTTAATCACTTCGCTTTGTGCATGCGATTCTTTTAAATCTTTAATTACTTGTTCAATCTTTTTATTAATTCCTCTTAAGTAATCATCAGCTTCTGATTTAGCTCGTTTTAAAATTTCTTTTTTCTCTCTATCTAGTTTCTCAACATTCTGTTTATATAAATTTGAAAGTCCCGCTAATCTGGTATTTTCAATTTCCATTTTTTTTAGTTTCTCTTCCAGCTCTTGAGATTTTTTTTCTATGTCGACGAGAAAGTTTTCAACCTTATGCTTGTCTTTATCTAAATATTGCGATGCAAGTTCTAGAAAATTATCATCAAAACCGATTCGTTTAGCTACTTCAAAAGCATAGCTGGAGCCTGGAATTCCTTGCTTAAACAAATAAGTAGGTTTTAAATTTTGAGTATCGAATTCCATTGCCGCATTTTCAAATCCGGTAAGATCGTTTGCGATTAATTTTAAACTTCCGTGATGAGTTGTTGCAAATACTGTTGCAAGCTTATCGCGTAAACATATTAAAGTTGAAGCCGCAAGCGCAGATCCTTCTGCCGGGTCAGTGCCGGTTCCGATTTCATCTAACAAAATCAATGAATAAGCATCGGCAGAATTTAAAATCATTTTTATATTTGATAAATGAGAACTGAAAGTTGAAAGGTCATCTTCAATCGATTGAGCATCTCCAATATCAAGAAGAACATTATTAAAAAAATGAAAATTGGAATCCGGGCTTGCTGGTATATGAATTCCTGTTTGAACTAATAGAACTAGTAATCCTATTGTTTTTAACACTACAGTTTTGCCGCCGGCATTTGGACCGGTGATTAAAATAATTTTTTTATCTTCAATTTTTACATTAAGCGGAATCGCATTCTCTTTTCCAAATTTTTTTAGTAGAATGGGGTGTCGAGAATCCTGAATTGTAAATGGCTTCTTTTTATCGATCTCCGGAAACGATCCGATTATTTCAATCGAATAATTTGCTTTTGCATAAATCGAATCTATTTCTGCTATTGTCTCAAGTGATTCTTTCAACTGAATACTTACTTCGCCAATCCTTTTTGTAACTTCTCTCAGCAGTCTTTCAATTTCTCTTCGTTCAGCAAAAGACAAAGACACAATTTCATTGTTCAGTTCAAGAGTTTCTTCGGGTTCGATATAAACAGTTTGTCCGGTTGACGATTCAGAATGAATAAATCCTCTTATGTGCCGCTTATGTTCAGCCTTTACAGGAATTACAATTCGCCCGTCCCGCAATGTTAAATATTCTTCTCTTACAATATCTTTTTCTTCAAGTGACTTGATAATTCTGTTTACAGATTTTATCAGATCATCATTCTTAATTCTTATTTCTTTTCTAATTTCAAAAAGCTTTGCACTTGCAGAGTCTTTTACTTCGCCGTTTTCATTTATAATTTTTTGGATGTAATGTTCAAATAATTTATCTGAGAATAATCTTTCTGAAAACTCTTCAAGGTGTGGCGCTGTTTCTTTATTCTGTCTCAAATAATGTATCAAATTTCTGGAGATTACTGCAAGCTTTAATATTTCTAAAATCCTTTTGCTTTCTAATATTGCACCTTCAATATTGCTCGTAGCGATTGCTTCATCAAGGATTGGAAGGTATTCTAGAGGAGGCAAAGTATGTTTGATTAAAATTTCTTTAGCTTCAGTTACTTGCTGCCCTTCTAATTTAATTCTTGAAATTTCTGAGAATGGAATCGAAGTAAGAATTTTTTCTTTGCCTTTTTCAGTCGCGCAGTACTTTGAAATGTATTGGAGAATTTTTTGGTATTCTAATTTTTCAAGTACGGTTGGAGAAATCATTATATCGAATCTTTTTCATTTATATAATCTTTAATTAACTCTTTTGTCTTTGGAGTATAATCATTCAGATAATTTATTGTATCGGGAATAATGTTATAAACTTTATGATAAAGAAAAGATTTTTGAGTAATATTTTTTGAAGGTGCATTGAAAACATTCATTAAGAAAAAAACTGCACTTAAGAAAAATAAAATTTGTACAGCGCCGAAGAATCCGCCGAGCAATTGGTTTATCCAATTATTTACTTTGTCGAATGGATGAACCAATCTTTTAATTATGGCAAAAATTACAACCACAGCAATGAAGATCATAACACCGGCAATAATTTGAGATAAATAGAATTCAATGCCGAAATTAGTTTCAACTACTGACCCTAATGCGGAAGCATATTTTACAGATAAATAAATTCCTAAACCGAATCCAATTAATCCGATAAGTTTTCTTACAAATCCGTCTTTATAACCTAGCACAAATCCCACAAGTGCAACAATAACGATAATAAGATCTAAAATATTCAATTTATTCCCAATATTTTTTCAACAGCAGCTTTAACAATTTTTCCGTCAGCTTTTCCCTTTAGTACTTTCATAACTTGAGGCATAAGTTTGGGGAAATCTTCTTTTGATTTTGCGCCAATGCTTTCGGCAGTCTTCTTTACTTCGTCGTAAATTTCTTCTTCAGTTAATTGTTTCGGAAGATATTCTTGAATTATATTCAATTCTTGTTCTTCCTTGTTAGCTAAGTCTTCTCTTTTTGCAAGTTTGTATTGTTCAATTGCGTCTTTTCTTTTCTTTGCGGCTGTGCTTAAAAGTTTGATTTCCTCTTCTGCGTTTAATTCTTTTCCAGTTCCGCTTTTTTCAAATTCAAGTATCAACGCACGAATTGATCTTATCGTTTCAAGTTTTAATTTATCACCTGACTTCATCGCCAATTTAAGATCTTCATTAATTTTATCTTTTAGAATCATTTGTTCTCCTCAACCTCGAATTAAAGAATTAATTCTGTGTAATATTTTAAATTGAATTAAACTTTTGTTCAAATATAAGAAACCGATATTTCAATTTCTATTTCTATTTATTATCGTCTTTCATTCGAAATTTCTATAGTCAAATCTTTAAAAACCGCAATTCACAAATATTTATTTTTTTATTTCCTTTATTCTTAAATTAGCCGCGAAAATTTTCAGCACTCAATTAAAGGAGTAAAAATGCGTTTTAGAAATACTTTATTTGCAGTTTTTCTAGTGGTACTTTTTGTCGTTCAAATATTCCCTCAGAAAGACACAACAAAAAATGCTAAAAAAGATAGGCATACATTTACGATGCTTTATGATGTTAATGCAACATCAGTTAAAAACCAGGCAAATACCGGCACTTGCTGGGACTTTGCTACTCAATCTTTTTTAGAAAGCGAATTATTAAGAATGGGCAAGGGTAATTATGATCTCTCCGAAATGTTTAATGTGAGATATACTTATCCATTAAAAGCGGAAAGATATGTTCGTTACCATGGCAAATATCAATTTGGCGAAGGCGGACAGGCCCATGATGTTTTAGCAGTTTTTGATAAATATGGCGCTGTTCCGAATTCAGTATATCCTGGTTTAGAACCTGGTGATTCACTTTATGATAATACTGAAATGGATGAAATATTAAAATCAGTGCTTAACACCATTGTAGAAAGAAACAAAATAACTTCACATTATGAAGATGTTGTAAATGCTATTTGCGATATTTATCTTGGAAAGGTTCCGGAGAAATTTGAATACAACGGAAAAGAATATACTCCAAAGACTTTTGCGGCAAGCCTTGGCATAAATACTAAAGATTATGTCGAGATAACTTCATTCACACATCATCCTTTCTATAAAAAATTTGTCCTTGAAGTACCGGATAATTGGGAAGAAGGCGAATATTATAACGTTCCTCTAGATGACTTAACTAAAATTATGGATAACGCAATTAAAAATGGATTTTCAGTTGCTTGGGATGGTGATGTTGGAAAAGATAATTTTTACCGAAAAGAAGGTTATGCTGTTGTTCCACTAGATGGTGATACTTCCAAAACCGGTCCCGAAAAAGAGAGAACAATTACCCAGGAAATCAGACAAAAAGCATTTGATGATTACACAACAACTGATGATCATCTTATGCATATAACGGGAATTGCTAAAGACCAAGCTGGCACCGAATTTTATTATACAAAAAATTCATGGGGAACAAAAGAGAAAAAGTATGACGGCTATTGGTATCTTTCCGAGCCTTTCGTAAGACTAAGAACTATTGCAATTCTTGTTCACAAAGATGCGATACCTAAAGACATTAGAGAAAAACTTGGACGTTAAATAGTATAAATGCGGTAATAATAATCAGCCATTATCTATATTTAATAATGGCTGATTGCTAATTTAATTTTTCTTCTTTATACAGCATTTAATACTATTTCAAAAGAATCATTTTTTTTGAACTTATAAAATTGCCCGCTTGAATTTTATAGAAATAAACACCGCTCGATAATCTTTCTGAATTCCATTTTACTTCATAAGTGCCTGCTGGTTTTTCTTCATTTACTAAAATTGCAACTTCATTTCCGAGAATATCATAAATCTTCAAAGATATAAGGCTATAAACCGGAAGTTGATAGCTGATTATTGTTGTTGGATTAAACGGATTTGGATAATTCTGATAAAGATTAAAATCTATTGGTTTCATTAGTTCTTGCTCAATC
>DAIEML010000067.1 GCA_027349615.1 Ignavibacteriales bacterium
CGGATGCATTGGCGGAGGCGGTCAGCCGATACCGACAAACGCGGAGATAAGAAGAAAACGTGCACAGGCAATTTATGCGGAAGATGAATCGTTGTCCGTACGCAAGTCGCACGAAAATCCGCACATAAAATATATTTACGAAAATTTCTTAACTGAAGGTCCGTGCGGAAAGCTTTCGCATAAACTTCTTCATACTCATTATGTAAAAAGAGGAAAGTTTATTTCGTAATTTATATATTATATCAAGTAATCTAAATTTCTTCCTTCTTTCAAAAAGAGAAGGAAGAAGAATTATTTTTAAATTATGTAAAGGGGCATATGTTTTCTTTAGTTCCATCTTGGGCAAATCGTTACGCTGATTATTGGGATACAATCCGTAAGCGTAATTTGTGGTTGATAAATCTTCGCTTTGGTGCAGTTGTAATGCTTGCGGGATTTTTAATTTCATCTATACTTATCCTAAAATTTTCATTTGGTAAAACTCAATTTATTGCACTGCTGTTGATTACATTTCTAATTTTAATTTATAATCTAATTCTCAAAAGATTAAGCAAGTTTATCAAAACGATTCCCGGCCATTTTAATCCGCTTCATTTTTCTCTTCTTCAAATGATATTAGACCTTACTGCATTATTATTGATAGTCTATTTTACCGGCAGCATCGAAACACCTTTGTTTATGTTCTTCATATTTCATATGATAATTGGCAGCTTAATTCTTCCTGGTTTTGTAGTTTATACTATAGCTGGAATTATAGTTTCAATTTTTAACATTTTAATTTTTTCAGAATATTTTTCTTTAATTCAGCACCATTCGATCACCGGGTTGTTATCAAATCCATTATACACAAATATTAAGTTTATTGCAGCTTACGATATAGTATTTTGCTTTGTAATATTTCTTAGTGTTTTTCTCGCCAATCATATTGCAAGTCAGCTATATATAATTGAACAACGGCTAATAGAGTCTTTAGATAAACTGAGTGAAGCTGAAATCGAAAAACAAAAATATATTGTAGGAATTGTTCATGAAATTAAAACACCATTATCAGCCGTTCATTCTTACTTGGATTTAGTTTTAAAAAAAATACTTGGTCCGCTAAACGGCAAAGTAGAAGAAAGATTAATCCGTGCAAGAACTAGATCGAATGAAGCAATTGAAATGATCAATGATGTCTTAAAGGTTTCTAAACTTAGATTACTTGATGAAATTGCTATTGATGAAATAGAATTAAGTGAAGTGATTGTAAAAATAGTTAAGAAACAAACAATCAACTTACGCGCAAAACATATTATGCTTAATTTTTTTGACGGCAGAACTTTTAAGAAAAAAATTAAGGGAGATAAATTTTTATTAGAGATAGCTTTTTCAAACCTAATTGGAAATGCAGTAAAATATGTTGGGACAAATGGTTTGATCGAGCTAGATTTGCTTGACACTGAAAATGAAATTGAGATAGAAATTGCCGACAGCGGTATTGGAATTCCGGCAGGAGATTTAGATAAAATATTCTCTGATTTTTTTAGAGGTTCAAATATAAAAGATAGAAGCTATGAAGGTACTGGATTGGGATTATCCATAGTTAAACAAATTGTTGAAAGGCATCAAGGAATTATTTCAGCGGCAAGTCCTTCTAAACTGCAGTTGCCAGGAAGACCTGGCGCGTCTTTTAAAATAATTCTTCCTTATATTGAAAGAAAAAATTAAAAGATTAAATACTTATCAGACCTTTGCGAAGAGATTTTTCAACGGCATTTTTAAAACTTGTTAAATCAACAGGTTTACTAAAAACATATTCAACTCCGAGTTCATGATACTCATCAACTGCGGTTCTATCAATGTCGCCGCTAAGAACCATAATTGGAGGTTTCCCTTTGATTTCAGCTTTCTTCAGTTCCATTACTAATTGATATCCGTTCATATTAGGCATTAAATGATCAGTAATAACCAGAGCCGGAGGAGAAGTAAGAATTTTATCTAATGCTTCTTTACCGTCGGAAGCAATTTCAACATTGTAATCTGTAGTTATATTTTTAATAATTTTCGAATACAAAAGTCTATCGGTTTTGCTGTCATCAACAAGCAAAATATTTGCAGACGCGATTGGCAAAGTAAATTTAAATTCTGAACCTTTACCATATTCACTTTCAACCCAAATTGTTCCTCCATGCTTCTCGATAATCTCTTTAACAAGTGACAAACCAAGTCCGGTTCCTTTTTCTCCTTCAGTTCCTTCCGAAGAAAACTTTGCATCTACTCTGAATAATTTTTTAATGTTCTCCGGTTTGATACCAATGCCGGTATCTTTAATCGAAAATTCGAGGAAGCGCATTCTTGAAGATTTATTTACTGAAATAAATATTGATCCAAATTTAGGTGTAAACTTTATCGCGTTGGAAAGCAGATTGTTGAATACCTGGAGTAATAATTCTTTATCAACAAAAACGAAAATATCATCTTTAATTTTTGAAACAATATCAATATTCTTTTGGAATGCAACACCATTTAAAGCATTGAGAGAGTTTTCGATTATTTTATGAACTTCAATTTTTTCAGGTTCAAATCTGATTCTGCCTGTTTGAAGTCTCGTCCAATCTAAAAGTGAATTAACCAATGATAGCATTGACTTTGATGATTCTCGAATGAATTCGACATATTGTTTTTGTTCAGAATCTGTAAGATCAGAATCGCTCAATAATAAATCGGTAAAACCAAGAATTGAACTGAATGGAGTTCGTAAATCATGAGAAATAATTGAAATGAATTTATCTTTAGTTTCATTAAGCTTGATTAAATTTTCAGTTGATCGCGTAAGTTCTTCTTCAACTTTTTTACGCAAAGAAATATCACTTACAAGTCCATAAATTTTTTGAATTTTTCCTTCATGATCTCTAACAAGATTTATTTTATTACGCACCCATACGATATTTCCGTGCTTATTTATAATTCTGAACTCAAATTCACCGGATAATTGGATTTTACTTTTAAATAAACTATTTAGCTTTTTCTTTATTGATGGGAAATCATCTGGATGAATAATTTTTAAAATTAATTTTGAATCGCTTAATAAATCTGATTGAGTAAATCCCGTAATTTTTTCAACCGAAGCAGTATAAAAAATTGCTCTTATAGTAGAATCAATTCTTTCAAATGTATAAAGGAAGTCGTCAATATTTTCTGTTAGATTTCTATATTTTTCTTCCGATTCTCTAATAGCTTGTTGAGCGCGCTTCTTTTCAGTTATATCTCTAATAACTAAAACAGCATAATTTTTTTCTTCGCTTTTAAATGAAGAAAGTGACACTTCAGCAAAGAAGTTTGCGTGATCTTTTCGCTTACCTAAAAATTCAAGTCTTAATGGAATATCTTTGTCTTCGCCGATAAGTTGAAGGTAACTATTTATTTTGGGAATATCATTTTCAACGACTAGATCTAATAAGTCTTTATCAATTAATTCTTTATCATTTGAGTAACCGAAAATTTTTATAAAAGCATCATTCATCAAAGTAATTTTTCTGTCGCATTCTACTACAACGCCATCCTGGAAGGCATCAAACATGGATTGAAAAACCATCAAGTCTTTTAAAACATTTTTCTTTTTTGTAATATCGGTAAAAACAATGTTGAAACTTACAGCCCGATTGTTGGAATAAGCCGGTGAGATGGCGGCTCTTAAATAAATCTTTTGCCCGGTATTTGTTATTGTTGAGAACTCTAATCCATCAGCTGATGAAATTTCAAAAGATTTAATTTCAGATTTAGAATTACCAATTTTTTCCGGTGAAATAATATCTTTAATATTTTTATTTAAGATTTCTTCTTCGGTATAATTAAATTTTTTACAAAAAGAAGGATTTGCATAGATTATACTACCCGAATTATCTAGTGTGCAAATTAATTCGGGCGAGTTAGTAACTATGCTACGGAATTTTTCTTCAGAAGTTTTTAGTTTTTGCTCAACAGCAACTCTATCGGTAATGTTCGTGCAAAGAATAATTATTGTTCCGCTAGCTTCATCAGCAACAGAAAATTTTGCATCAATAACTTCTTTTTGACCGTCTTTTTTATAAACTGTTAAAGTAATTTTCCAGACTTTTGATTTTTTTAATTCCTCTTTAATACCTTTAAAATATTCTAAATCGAAAACATCAAGAGCTTTTCCGAAAAATTTTCCGAAAACTTCGCTTCTGGAATATCCAAATAAATCTTCAGCAGCTTTATTCCAGAAAAATATACTTCCTTGAGGATCAACCGCAAAAACAGCATCTGTAACAGCATCTGTAATGAGCTGATATTGTTTTAGTTCTTCAATTTCACTCTCTAAGACTTTTGTTTCTTTTAAATATTCACTTATATCTGTGAAAAAGAAAAAAACAAATTGGATTTGATTTTTCCAATTTAACAGAGGCTCAATGCGGCATTCAAAGATGGACGGCTCATTATTTAAATTTAATTCAATTAATAATTTCTCAGATCGTTTGTTGACTATAGCTGATTCGAAAAACTTGAAAAAATTATTCTTTCTTTGTTCATCAAATAAATTTGTAATTTCTAAATTATTAAGAGCAAAGACTGACAAATTCAGCTTGTCCAAATTCTTTCCGAATGAATATTTAATTTTTCCTTCGTTATCAGTTACAAATAAAAGGTCATTAATTTTTGTAAGAATATTTTCTATCTGATATGTTTTTAAATCTTGTGATTGCTGATTTGGTAATGAGACTCTTAAATCTTCAACTAAAAGAATTCCTCCGGCAAATTGGTCATTATCAAAAACAGCAGAACCTTTAACTATAACTTTTATTTCTCCTCTATCTACAGTTTTAATATTTTTAATTTCTTTTTCAAAACTGTTTCCGTTTTTAAGTTCGTTCAGATCTTCTTTTAAATTTATATCCGGGAAAATATTTATTTCTAAAATGTTTGAACCTTCAAGGGAAGAATCATGAAATTGATAAAGCGAAGCATATTTTATAAATACTTCATTTATAAAATTAATTTTCCAGTCTGAAGAAAATGTTAAAATTCCGATTGGTGCCTGCGCAATAATCTTTGGAACGAATAATTCCCGATTTTTTAAATGTGAATTTTCTGAAACTTTTCCCATAAACTCTATCAATAATTTTTGTTCATATTGGTCAATAGCAATTATAATGCTAAAAATATTGAACAATTAAATAAAGGAGCTATTTTTTTCAGAATTGTCAGATTTAGTTCGAAATCTTTTCAAAATTAAGCAATTAAGTGTAGAACAATTTGAAAAATTTTGAATTTATATAGCTTTATTTCATATAATTTTAAAAATGAAAGGGCTGTTTAGTGTATCATTTTGGACTCGATGAACAATAATAGCCAATAAAAACAAAGGATTATAAATCATTTATCTGTAGAATTTTTTAATCTTGATTCTAAATTACTTAATTCATTTTGTAATTCTTTCGGCAGTTTATCTCCGAATATTTTATAATAATCTCTAATTTCATTTACTTCATTAATCCATAAATTTTTATCGACGGCAAGAAGCTCTTTCAAATTTTCGGTTTTCAACTCTAAATCAAATAAATCAATAGAATTATTTTTGGGGATAAATCCAATAGGAGAATTAATTGCAATATTTTCATTTTCAGTTCGCTCAAAAATCCATTTGAGCACCCTAATATTTTCGCCGTATCCAGGCCAAAGAAAATTTCCTTCTTTGTTTTTTCTAAACCAATTCACATAAAATATCTTCGGCAATTTTTCCGGATCAGTTGATTTACCAATATTGAGCCAATGCGAAAAATAATCTGCCATATTGTATCCGCAAAAAGGAATCATTGCAAAGGGATCATGTCTAACTTTTCCAACATTTCCTTCGGCAGCCGCAGTTCTTTCTGAAGACATAATTGAGCCCATAAATACACCATGCTGCCAATTTAATGATTCATAAACTAATGGAACCGTATCGCTTCTTCTTCCCCCAAAAATAATTGCAGAAATTGGAACTCCATTTGGATTCTCCCAATTAGAATCAATAACCGGGCATTGATTTGCTGGTGAAGTAAATCTAGAATTTGGATGAGCTGCTTTTACATTGAGATTCGGGTTCCAATTTTTTCCGTGCCAATCAATTAAAGTTTCTGGTTTATTTAAAGTCATTCCTTCCCACCAGACATCGCCGTTATCAGTTAAAGCAACGTTTGTAAAGATTGTATTTTCTTTCATAGAAAGCATTGCATTTGGATTACTATCGAAAGAGGTTCCTGGCGCAACGCCAAAAAATCCAGCTTCAGGATTTATAGCATATAATTTCCCATCTTTACCAAATTTCAACCATGCAATATCATCACCAACTGTTTCAACCTTCCATCCTGGAAGTGTTGCTGTAAGCATTGCAAGATTTGTTTTACCGCAAGCGCTTGGGAAAGCTGCAGCAAAATATTTTTTAATACCTTCGGGTGAAGTAATTCCTAAAACCAACATATGTTCGGCAAGCCAGCCTTCATTCTTTGCCATAAAAGAAGCAATGCGAAGTGCGAAACATTTTTTCCCAAGTAAAGCATTGCCACCATAGCCGCTTCCAAAAGACCAAATACTTATTTCTTCAGGAAAGTGGACGACATATTTTTCTTTATTACACGGCCAAGGCACATCAGCATCATTATTCAAAATTGGTTTTCCAACCGAATGTAAACAGCGAACAAAATTTTGATTATCTAAAATTTTCAGAACATCATCACCAATTCTTGTCATTATTCTCATATTGCAAACTACGTATGGAGAGTCAGTCAACTGAATTCCAATATGTGAAATATTTGATCCAAGCGGTCCCATGGAAAACGGAATAACATACATTGTCCGTCCTTGCATGCACCCATTAAATTTTGATCGAAGAATTTCCTTCATCTCAATTGGATCTTTCCAGTTGTTCGTCGGTCCGGCATCTTCTTTTTTTTGTGTACAAATGAATGTTCTATCTTCTATGCGGGCAACATCGGAAGGATCTGATCTGCATAAATAGCTGTTCGGCCTAATTTCTGGATTTAGCTTAATGAAAGTACCACTTTCTACAAGTTGATTTATGAGCTCATTATATTCTTCAATCGATCCGTTGCACCAATGAATTGAATCTGGTTTACAGAGTGATGAAATACTCTTTATCCAATTATTTAATTCTATATTTTTTTCCAAAGAATGCCTTTCGGAATTTAAAACAATAATAAACAACCAGTTGATTGCTGATTAATTTATTTAAATTATTTAGTATGTGATTTTTTGAAGAATCCGCTCAGGAGTAATTTCTAATACTTCTGATATTATGAAATATTCGTTGCAAATATATAAAAATAATCGTTCTATCAACTTTAAAGGTTTGAGATTGTATCAATTATCAAATGCTAGTTGAATTCTCTATTAAAGAAAGAAAATATTTAAATATTAATTGCATAAAAATTTTACTAAATTAAATCATTAAATTTTCCGAATTGATGGATTTATAGGTGGTCATAAATTTATTACAGAAATTGGGCAAAAGCTCAATTAATTTTTTGCAAGAAATTGGACAAGTATCAAGACTTTTATTTGGAATAATAAAAAGTTTTACAACCATTCCGCGCAGTAAAAAAATTATTCTTTATCAAATGGAACACATTGGAGTAAATTCACTTCCGCTTGTTATGATAATTGCAATATTTACTGGAGCTGTTGCAGCTTGGCAGGCTGCTTATCAATTAAAAGGAATTGCACCGCTTTCGTTTTTAGGTTCATCTACAAGCAGAGCAATTATTACGGAGTTAGGACCGGTGTTAACAGGAATCGTTATTGCTGGCAGAGTCGGTGCATCAATTGCTGCTGAGCTTGGCACGATGAAAGTTACTGAACAAATTGATGCGTTAGAAACAATGGCAATTAGTCCGATCAGATATTTAGCCATGCCGAGATTTGTTGCCTCAATAATTATGCTTCCTTTGCTAGTAATTTTTGCTGATACAATTGCAGTCTTTGGTGCTTTCATTGTTTCAAATTATTTCTTAGGCGTTTCATTTTCTGTTTTCTTCCTTTCTGTAAAAAGATTTTTTTTATTTTCTGATTTACTTGCTGGATTAGTAAAAACTATTTTCTTCGGTGCTGTAACTTCTCTTTTAGGATGTCATATCGGATTTAAAACTGAAGGCGGTGCAGAAGGTGTAGGATTATCTACAATTCGGTCTTTCGTCCTTTCATCTGCGATGATTTTGATTTTAGATTATTTTTTGTGGATGTTAATTTTTTAGATCTAATTTTTTGCAAGTCCCTTTATTAAAGCTAAAACAATACCATCATAATTTTAAATTTTCATTAATTTTTTGTAAAATGGAATGAGTTTTTTAGATTTAAATCAAATTGAAATAGAGGCGTTATGGAAAAAATAAAATATGAATTGATGAGAAGAGATATGCCTGTAGAAATACCCAAAACATTAGGCTTTGGTAAAATTTTTACTGATCATGTTTTTGAAATGGATTTCACTTCAGAAAAAGGATGGCATAATCCAATAATTAAAAAATTAGAATATCTTTCGGTTCACCCCGGCACTATGTTTTTACATTATGCACAAGGCGTTTTTGAAGGCCTTAAAGCATTCAAAACAGAAAATGGCGAAGTTGTTATTTTCCGCCCTGACAAACATATTCAAAGACTCAACAATTCATCAAGAAGAGTTTGTATTCCTGAAATTGATCCAGAATTTTTACTACATGCTTTAACTGAATTAATTTCAGTAGAAAGAGATTGGATTCCAAATAGGTTCGGAGAGTCGTTGTATATTCGTCCCTTTATTTTCGGCTCCGAGCCATTTCTTGGAGTTAAACCATCGGCAAATTATAAACTTATAATTTTACTTTCTCCAGTAGGCGCATATTATCCAGAAGGATTTAAGCCTGTTAAAATTCTGGTTCAGGATGATTATGTTCGTGCTGTAAGAAAGGGATTGGGTGAATGTAAAACTCCAGCCAATTATGCTGCAAGTCTTTTAGCGGCTGAAGAGGCTAAACAAAAAGGTTTTTCTCAAGTTCTCTGGCTTGATGGAGTAGAACAAAAATATATTGAAGAAGTCGGCACAATGAACATCTTTATTAATTTTAAAAATGAAGTTGTTACTCCAAAGTTGAATGGAAGTATTTTGCCAGGGGTTACTAGAGATTCTGTAATTCAAATTTTAAAAGATTGGAATTTTAATGTTACTGAAAGATTGATAAGCATTGACGAAGTAATTACAGAATATAAAAAAGGAAATGTTGTTGGAGTTTTCGGAACTGGAACGGCAGCTATTATTTCTTCTGTCGGCTGGCTTAACTACAAAGGATTTGAAATGACATTTAACAACGGACAGTCTGGTGAACTTGATCTGAAACTTTTCAATGAACTTACTTCAATTCATTATGGAAAAATTGAGGACAAACATAATTGGCTTACTCATGTAGAAAAGAAAGAAGTTGAAGTATAGTCTGTTCAAAATTATTTGGTAATTATCAAAGGCATTTTATTTTGATATAAGATGCCTTTTTTTATTTCTATCCGGCTTTTTATAACCAGCCGCCAAGTTTGAGAAAAATGTTCAGCAAGTTCGAGAATTTTAAATTTTACCACTTATGACTATTTGTCAGACTTGTTTTCTCACCAGTAAACCTTTTTCTAATTGGCTGTTAAATTGTATTTAATCGCCAATTAACGTAATTTTTCAGCGTCTACAATTAAACAAAAATGAGAGCTCCGGCTTCTCCGTTTACACGGGTTTGAGCCAGCTCTTCCCGTGTCCGTAAGGCCGGGAGCTCCTTTATTTGTGTTTAGGAGTAGACAAGAGCTGGCACTTTAATAGTTCATTATTATTAGTTCTTTTGATTTTGGCTTCTTTTTAATCTTACTAAACTTAGTAATTCCGCAGCTATGTTTGGCTGCTTCCTTCTCAAGGATTCTATATTTGCCATAAAGCTTTCTTACAAGCTCTCCATCATAATAACTTAGTAAAAACTTTCCTTTTATCCGGGCCAATATTTTTGCAAGACGCTCATGATCTTCAAATTTAAAATTCACGTTATTGGTTCTATAATAATGTTCGACTCCTACATAAGGAGGATCCAGGTAAAAGATTGTTTTTTTGCCATCATATTTGCGAATGACTCTTTCAAAATCAAGACATTCAATTTGCACGCGCTTTAATCTGGCATTAATCAATTGTAATCTTTTTATAAAAGGCAGCCACTTACCGGAAATAATTTTGTCCGAAGTAATAGCATAACCCCAACTTGTGCTATTACCAGCCGAGAATGTCTGAGTCTTGTATAATACATAATGCATTGCTCTTTCAACATCAGAAAGGAACTTATCGTCTTTTAATTTCGATACTGCCTCTTGATA
>DAIEML010000068.1 GCA_027349615.1 Ignavibacteriales bacterium
AATGGAAAGCTCAGAAATATCGCACCGCATTGGATGAGGCAGTTTGGAACTTTGATGGTTAATCATGGAATTAGCAAAGATGGCTTAAGCTGTACAACCTGCCATTCTACAAATGGAATTTTAGATTTTGCTAAGCTTGGTTATTCACCGGAAAGAGTAAAAGATTTAACTCATCTTAAAGAGTTGAAATATTTTAAAACTAATTATCCGGAAATTAGAGTAACGAAAACTGAATCAAAGAAAAATTTTCTTTCGAAGAGATAATGAATTAAAAAAATGAAAGGGCAAGAAAATCTTGCCCTTTGTTCTAATAATTTCTGAATCAATCCTTCTAATAGCTTTCCTTACTCAAAACAACTTTCCCTTTAAATACTCTGTAAATCCAAATTGTATAAGCAATAACTATCGGCATTCCAATAAGCGCTATTATCAGCATCGTAAACAGTGTTCTTTCAGTAGAAGATGAATTATAAATTGTTAAACTGTAATTCAAATTTATGTTAGAAGGAACTAATTTCGGAAATAAACTTACTGCTGATAATCCGATTATTGATGCAATTGTAATCGAAGATAAAATAAACGAGAAAAAATATTTTGCACCTTTAACTGCAACCGGAAGATAAAGGACTGACGCAAGCAGAAGGATAAATAAAATCCAAAATATCGGATTGTTAAGAATTCCATCAAACAAAAACGGAGCTTCAAATATTGAAACGAAAGTTGCAATTACATAAAGCAGAATAAAAACAGTCCACATTTTGCTTATCAACTTAACCATTCTTCCCCTTAATTCGCCTTCAGATTTTGTTGTCATATAAACTGCGCCGTGCATAATGAACATTGATAAGCTCAACAGGCCTATCAGAATTGAATAAGGATTTAAAAGATCGATAAAAGAGCCGATAAAATTCCCGTTCGCATCGATTGGAATTCCTTTTAGAATATTTCCAATTGCAACTCCGAATAAAATTGATGGCAGAAGACTTCCCAATCCAAATGCTAAATCCCAAAGTTTTCTCCATCCGCTTGAATTTACTTTTCCACGGAATTCAAAAGAGACTGCTCTAAAAATTAATGCAGTTAATAAAAGCATGAAGGCAATATAAAATCCGCTGAACACTGTTGCGTAAACAATCGGGAAAGCAGCGAATAATGCACCGCCGCCAGTCAACAGCCAAACTTCATTTCCATCCCAAACCGGCCCGATTGCATTCATCTCAATTCTTTTTTCATTTTCATCTTTAGTAAAAAGATGAATTACACCAACTCCCAAATCAAATCCATCTAAGATTGCATAACCGATGATTAAAACTCCGACTAACAAAAACCAAATTAAATTAAGATCCATTATGACAACACCTCCCTTTCACCAATATTTTCCGGACCATGTTTTATTTCTTTAACTAAGAGATAAATGTAGAGCGAACCAATAAGAAGATAAATTAAGAAGAACAATATTATCGAAAAGAAAAGATCTCCTGAAACTATTGAAGTTGAAACCGCATCTTTAGTTCGCATTACTTGATAAACTATCCAGGGCTGCCGACCGACTTCTGCGGCAATCCAGCCAAGCTCGCAGGCAAATATTGGGAATGGAATTGCCCAGATAAAAATTCTTAAAAGTTTTTTACTCTCCCAAAGTTTATTTCTATAAAGCTGAATAGTTCCTAAAGCGGTTAAGAGAATAAATAACATTCCAAGCAAAACCATATTATGGTAAGAAACAAAAGTGATAAACAGCGGCGGCAAATTTTCCTGAGGAAATTCATTTATGCCTTTTACTTTTGCATTTGGATCGCCAAAGGCAAGCCAGCTTAACAAATTTGGAATTTCTATTTTTGCTTTCAACTCCGGAGGAGGCATTACCGGCACTGCAAAGACTGCTAATGGAGCGCCAGCTTGTGTGGTATATAATCCTTGAATTGCTGCAAACTTTTCTGGCTGAAGTTTAGCAACTTCTCTTCCGCTTTCATGACCAAAAGGAAACAATTCCAGCAAGGAAACTATCAAACCAAAAATGACGGCAAGCTTCATGGATTTTTTGGCAAGTGTTTCATGATTTTTTCTAGTTAAGAAATATGCCGAAACTCCGGCCATCATAAACGAACCGGCAATTAATGCAGCATCAACCGTGTGGAAAAATCTTATAACCGTTGAAGGATTGAAAACTGCTTCCCAGAAATTTGTCAGCTCAGCTCTTCCATTTTGAATTATATAACCTGCCGGCGTTTGCATCCATGAGCCAGCAACAATTATCCAGAAAGCAGAAATAGTTGCACCGACTGCAACCATAAAAATTGCAAACCAATGAACTCCTTTTGAAACTTTATTTCTTCCGAAAAGATAAAGGCCAAGAAATCCGGATTCCAAAAAGAATGCAAAAACGCCTTCAGCTGCCAATGGCGCACCAAAAATATCTCCAACAAATTTTGAATATTGCGCCCAGTTGGTTCCGAACTGAAACTCCATAACAACGCCGGTTGCTACTCCGACCGCAAAAGTTAATGCAAGAATTTTTCCAAAGAACTTTCCTATCTTTTCATAAACTTCATCTCTCTTTTTCCATCCCAATGCTTCAACAATTACCAAAAGCCAGGCTAATCCTATTGATAAAGGAGGAAAGACAAAGTGAAATCCGACAGTCATAGCAAATTGGATTCGTGACAACAGTACTACGTCCATAGAATTACTCCTATAAAAAAATTATCAAATATTATGATTGGTAAGAAAGGAAATAAAAATAAATATTCTTTCATATAAATCTTAAAATAAAGATTGAAGAAAGAATCGGTAATGCCCAAACTCCTTTCCCAAAGAAAATATCTTTAGAAAGTTCATTTAAGGTTAGCCTAAATTTAACTAAACTACTTGATAAAAAAAATTAATTTGTAAGAAGTGATTTTAGTTTTTCGAATTGAGTTAGTGAATTTGGATTTGCTAAAGTATCTCTGTTATCAATTGTTTCTCCATTTATAATTTTACTTACTGCTATTTCCACTTTTTTCCCGTTTAATGTTCTTGGCACTTCGGTAATTTGAAATATTTTTGACGGAATGTGTCTCCGCGTTGCATAAATGCTAATTCTTTCTTTTATTCTTTCTGTTAATTTTTCAGACAAAATTTTCCCATCAGATAAACTAACAAATAAAATAATCCTAACATCATTTTCATAACTTTGTCCTATAACCAAACTGTCAGTCACTTCTTCTAAAGATTCTACTGCACGATAAATTTCAGCAGTTCCAATTCTTATTCCGCCTGGATTTAAAGTCGCATCCGATCGTCCGAAAATTATTACGCCTCCGGTTTCTGTAATCTTTACAAAGTCTCCGTGTCTCCAAATTCCATGATAATAATTGAAATAAGCTTCGTTATATTTTTTCTTTTCCGGATCGTTCCAAAAATAAATTGGCATTGATGGAAATGGCTTCGTACAAACCAATTCGCCTTTTTCATTAATTATAGAATTTCCTTTTTCATCAAAAACTTCTACCTTCATTCCCAATCCTCTGCATTGAATTTCACCTTCATATACTGGTAAGTTAGGATTTCCCAATACAAAGCAAGAAATAATATCTGTTCCACCGGAAATTGATGAAAGCTGTACATCATTTTTCACACTTGAATAAATGTATTGAAAATTTTCTTTTGATAAAGGTGAGCCTGTTGACAAAATTGTTTTGAGAGATGTTAAATCAAAATTTTTACAAGGAATTAAATTAGATCTCTGGCAAATACTTAAATACTTTGGGCTCGTTCCAAATATCGAAATTTTTTCTTTTTGAATTTTTTCCCAAAATAAATTTATATTTGGATAAACAGGATTCCCATCGTAAATAAAAATTGTTGCTCCCAAGAACAATGAACTAATAAGCCAATTCCACATCATCCAGCCACAAGTTGTATAATATGTAATTGTATCATTTCTGTTTAAGTTGGTATGAAGAGAAAGTTCTTTAAAGTGTTGAAGCAGCGTTCCGCCTGCGCCGTGGACAATACATTTTGGTTTACCTGTGGTACCGGACGAATAAACTATATAAACTGGGTGATCAAAAGAATTTTGAGCAAAATCGATTTTAAGTGAATTAGAGAAGATAATTTCTTTAAAATACACGAACTTACGATTTTCATAAGAAGTTGATTTTGCGTTAACTCTGCTTTTAATAAAATTAAAAGAACTGTCGATGAGAATAACTTTTTTGATGCTTTTAATTTCAGAAACAACTTTCTCGATTTTTTCTAGACAATTAATTTTTTTGCCGTTGTATTGGTATGATTCAACAGCAAAGAAAACTTCCGGCTGAATCTGGCCAAATCGATCAATGATTCCTTGAATTCCAAAATCTGGCGAACAGGAAGACCAAATTGCTCCCAAGCTAGTTGCTGATAGCATTGCAATAATAGCCTCAGGAATATTTGAGACAAAACCAGCAATTCGATCTCCGCTTTTGATTCCAATAGATTTTAGATATTCTGAACATGATGCAACATAACTGAATAGTTCTTCGTAAGTAATTCTAATATTCGAATAATCTTCCCTTGCGCTGATGATAGCTGTTTTGTCATCTTTATATCTAAGTAAATTTTCTGCAAAGTTTAGTTTTGATCCCTCAAACCATTTAGTTTCGAGCATTGCATTACTTGAAACTACTTTATCATAATTTTTAGAAGCAACAATACCCGAAAATTTCCAGATAGATTTCCAAAATCCATCGATGTCGGAAATAGACCAATTATATAATTCATTATAGTCTTTAAATTCTTTATTAAAATTTGTTCTAAGAAATTTCATGTAAGCAGTCATGTTAGAGTTCTTGACTCTTTCATCAGATGGAATCCAAATTGGTTTTGGGGAATCTGAATTCTTCATAAAAATTATTTAGAAAAAATTTTAATTGAGTTCTCAGATTTTAAAATTTTATTAGAAAGTTTTCCTAATCCTGTTATTTCAAGTTCAATAATATCTCCTTCTTTTAACCAAGTTGGATGAAATACCTCGCTTTTTGTTTTTGCTATTAAAGCATTAGTTCCATTTAATTCGAGATAACAACCAGTTCCTACCGTACCAGAGCCAATAACATCCCCGGGATATAATTCAACACCGTATGATGCCCTTGCAATTATTTCTGCAAATGACCAGTTCATATCTTTTAAATTTCCTTGAGAAATTATTTTACCATTATGGATAGCTTTCATTTCTAGATTATATTTATTCCCGTTTTCAGATTTAATTAAATATTTTCCTAGCTCGTCTTGTGTTACTAACCAAGGTCCAATCGTTGTTGCAAAATCTTTACCTTTCGCTGGACCTAAATTCATTTTCATCTCTTCAGATTGTAAATATCTTGCAGATAAATCATTCATAATAGTATAACCAAAAATATAAGAATCTGCTTCTTCAACTTTAATATTTTTCCCTTTCTTCCCGATTACAATAGCGGCTTCTAATTCAAAATCCAATTTATTTAGATGATCTTCTTCAACTATCATATCTCCTTCGCCAAAAATTGCATTATGGTTTGTAAAATAAAATACTGGGAATTTATCAAACTCTGGAATCATATCTACTCCTCGGTTTCTTCTTGCAGTTTCCACATGCTGCCTAAATGCATATCCATCTCTGCAAGAGCGCGGATGAGGGACCGGAGCTATAATTTTAATTTTCTTTTCGTCAAGATCATTATCTATTTCCCTCTTTTTAATTGCTTCATCGACATTCTTTAATTTAAAAAATAATTCTTCTCCTCCATCCAATAGCTCCAATATATTAGATGGTAATTTCAAATCAATTTTAGATGCGGAAAATTCTAAATCATATATTTTGTTATTATTAAATAGTCCAAGCCTTTCACGGCCATCTATAATGAAGGTTAAAAGTTTCATAATTGATCTCGATATTTTTTAGCTTAAAACTTGAGTTTTATATTTTTCAGAAACTATTTGATAAACTTTCTCAATAGTTTCAATTGCAAATTTGGTTTCTTCTAATGTTCCAGAGTTAATTCTAATTCCATTTGGGATTCCAAATGATTTAACATATCTCAAAATCAATCCGCAGTTTAAACATTCATCATTAAATGAAATAGCAAATTCTTCTGTCGGAAAAAGAAGTAAAAAAAAATTTGCGAATGTAGGTATATAACTAATTCCTAATTCATCAAATTTATTTTTCATCATATTCAAAGATATTTTATTTAGCTCTACTGTTTTTCTAATAAAATTTTTATCTTCAAACGAAGCCATAGCCGCTTCTTGTGCTAATAAACTTGGTTCAAATGGTAGCTTAACTTTATATAAAATTTTTATTAAATATTCTGGTCCGATCGCAAATCCAATACGTAGTCCGGCTAATCCATAAGCCTTGGAAAGCGTTCTTAACACAATAAGATTTTCAAAGTCATAATTAAATCCGTTTGGATATTCCGGGTTTTCTTCAGCATAAACTGTGTAAGCTTCATCCAATATTATAAGAATATACTTTGGAACCTTGTTCATAAACTTTTCAAATTCTTTTTTTGTAAACATTGTTCCTGTTGGATTATTGGGATTTGCTAAATATATCATTTTCGTTTTCAATGATATATTGTCAGCAATTTCTGTTAGATCAAATTTGAAATCATTGAGAGGAATATTTTTTAATTTGCGATTATATTTATTTGCATTAACATACCATCCAATAAAAGTACCTTCCGATGATAGCAATTCATCACCTTCTTCGCTGAATGCGGTAATTATATATTGAATTAAAGCATCCGATCCGCTGGCAGTAATTATTTGTTCGATCTTTTTATTATAAATTTTTGAAATAGCTGAAACAAGTTTGAAACCGGAAGGATCAGTATATCTGTGTAAATCAGGAATAAACTTTTGAATTGCTTCAGCAGCTTTTGGAGAAGGACCTAAAGGATTTTCATTTGATGCAAGTTTTACTACTTTTTGAATACCTTTCTCTCGGACAAGTTCGTCAATAGGTTTGCCGGCTTTGTACGGCGTTAATTCTTTAATATGTTTTGGTATTAAAATCATGTTTTCTGTTTGTTAAAAAATCTCTCTCTCCGAAAATTTAATCTAGCCATGACTGGGAATATTCTTCTACCATAGTTTCTTTTACATTTTGAGTCGGATGAATTGAAGAAAAATTATCAATCATTATTGCGTATTCATCCGTTTCCTTTTTTCCAATAGATGCTTCAGTTTTTCCTGGCTGTGGGCCATGAGGAATTCCCATAGGATGAAGTGTTATTGAACCTTCCTGTATTCCTTTCCTTGACATAAAATCTCCATGCACATAATAAATCATTTCATCGCTATCTACATTTGAATGATAATAAGGAGCTGGGATTGATTCCGGATGAAAATCGAAAAGCCGCGGCACAAAATTACAAACTACAAAATGTTCTGTTGTAAATAATAAATGAATAGGCGGAGGAAGATGAAGCTTGCCCACTTTTGGTGCATACTCTTTAATGTTAAAAGTATAAGGATATAAATATCCATCCCATCCGACAACATCAAAAGGATGATGTGGTAAAGTATATTCAAAAGTTTTGTTAGATACTTTTAATATTAATTTGAACTGTCCTTTTTTATCGATCGGATTCATAAATTGCGGCACTTTAAAATCTCTTTCATAATATGGAGCGTCCTCCTTTAGCTGACCATATTCATTTCGAAAATGATTTGGAATTTCAAATGGAGTGTCTGATCCAACAATAAATAATTTCACATTTTTAAAATCCTCAAACTTCATTTGGTAAGTAGTTCCTTTTGGAACCAAGATATAATCCCATTGATCAAATGGCAGTTTACCATATTCTGATAAAAATTCACCTTTACCATAATGAACAAAAATTAGCTCATGCATAAAACTGTTTCTAAAAAATAAATCAGTATTTTCCGTAACATTAGCTGTAGAAATAATACAATGAGAATTTTTTAGAAATTCATTTCTTGAAGAAAGAAAATTTCCAAACGTTTTTTTCTTTTCCGTAAAGAAATGATAATATTGCAGCGGTGCATCGTCCCAATCTTTCTTAGCAGAAGGATGAATCTCCTTTATATTTTCAACTTGCGGCGGCATTGAGATATGATATTTATTTGAATAAATTCCTGAAAAACCTTTTGTACTAAAAAGCTCTTCACGATAAAGAGATTTTCCATCTTCTTTATAAAATGTTGTATGTCTTTTCGGCGGCACTTTTCCTATTCTAACATAGAAAGGCATTTTATCCTCCTTAAAATTTTATTCTTTATCAAAATTGCCTCGCAGCATTTGATCTTTTTCAATTGATTCAAATAATGATTGGAAGTTTCCTTGACCAAATCCTAAAGCTCCTCGTTTCCGCTGGATGATTTCATAAAAAAAAGTTGGACGATCGCCAATTGGTTTTGTGAATAGCTGCAATAAATATCCGGTCCCTTCAGAATCATCGCAAAGAATTCCAAGCTCTTTTAATTCATCAATGTTTTCATCTATTTTAATATTTTTCTTCCGAAGAAGATCATAATAAGTATCCGGTGGGACCAAGAATTCAACTCCATTCTCCTTCATAGCTTTAATTGTTTTAAGAATATTATTCGTTGAAAGAGCAATGTGCTGAACACCGGTGCCGTTGTATTCATCGATGTATTCTTCTATTTGAGATTTCTTCAGTCCTTCATAGGGTTCATTTAATGGATTCTTCACAGGTGCACCTTCTTTAGAACGAACGACTTTAGAAAGCAGAGCTGAATATTGTGTTGATATATCACCGGCACCAAATTCTATAAAAGTTTCAAAGTTCAAACTTTTATTAAAATATTCTTCCCAATGGTTCATTTCATTAACACGAACATTTCCAACAATATGATCTATTTCGTTCAAGCCGGTATCTTCATTTTTTAATTCTATATTTTGTCTCGGCTTGCCAAATCCGGGCTTAAATATTCCATTATAATTATCTCGGTTGGTTAAGACTATTTCAGTATCGTCGTAAAGTTTTATTGCAGCTTCCTCAACAAATCCGCTTTCATCTGAAATCTTTTTTAAATTTTTTATTGGAATAGCACCATTCCTAAGCGCATTTTCAAAAGCAGTTTTTACATTTTCTACTTTTAAAGCCCAGCGTTTAACACCATCACCATGATTTGAAACAAAAGCTTGAATCTCAAAATTATTTGGCTTAACTGCAGAGGTAACAATTATCTGCAATTTATTTTTCACTAAATAATATGAAACTTTATCTTTTATTCCGGTTTCGGGGCCTAAATAACCCTTTATTTCGAATCCCATTGCCTTTGCATGCCAGTAAGCCCACACCTTTGCAGAGCCGACATAGAATTCGACATAATCATAACCAATGATGCCAATTCGGTTAGACATTTTTTACTCCTATTGATTTATTTAATAAAAGTATTCGAATCAAAAATAATTTTTCTGATTACGAATTTTGCCGCTCATCCGCATGAGCGTATGATAATTGAAAAGATAATTTTACTAAAAAACTAGTTCGCTAGATTCTTTAACAGTTTCAAGTACAATTGTTGTATTTGTGGTTCTAAGAGATTTAATTGATGCAAATTTTGTCCGAAGTAGTTGAGTTAAAGCTTCGGTATTTTTAACTCTAACTTTTACAAGAAAACAATCTTGCCCAGCAACAATATGTACTTCTTGAACTTCAGCAATTTTAGATAATTCTTTAGCTGTTTTTTGGTCAACGATTGGGCCGTTTGCTTTAACTTCAATAAAAGCAAGCAGTCCTCTATCAACATGATCTGGATTTATATGTGCTGCATATTTTTTAATGATGTTTTTACGTTCCAATCTTCTTATTCTTTCCAGCACGGCAGAAGGAGCCATTTTGATTTGTCTTGCTATTTCAGCATTAGAAGTTCTGGAATTACTTTGAAGAATGTTCAGTATTTTTGCATCAATTTCGTTGATCATTCTGTTTATATAATAGTTTTAGAATATTGTTTTGAATTATAATTATCTATAAAATTTTTGTCAAGGTAAAATTTGTAATTTTTTGTAATGTGGAATAACAAAAAAATTATTTTCATTATTCCAAAATGAATCAATGAATTTATGAAGGATCTCAAATCCAATAGACAAATTAACTTTATGTAATTCTTTTGGATGAATTATAATTGGATAATTTACAATCGTAAACAAATTGAGATTTTTTGTAATA
>DAIEML010000069.1 GCA_027349615.1 Ignavibacteriales bacterium
CTCATGAATAAAATTGTTGTGCATGTGCCCTTGAATTTCTTTATCATAGTTATGCTTATACTTTGCATACAATTGACCTAAGTCGATATCGCCAACGCCAAAGATTGGATGATCTTTAAACATTTTTAATCCGGCCTTCCACAATTCAATCCTTACTCGATTTGATGGATTGTAAGAATCAAATATGCTTAACAACCTGCTTTCTTTGGCGAAAGTAAAAATTAGATTGTCGCCGCTTCTTGCTATACTTTCCGGTTGAGAAGTTAATTTATCTTTAAATAAAATTTTAATATGATTTTCTATGGGATATTCCAGTTCATAAAATTCTCCTTTGGAACTTGCCGCAAATAATTTTTTATCAGAAAAATTCCAGGTATATATTTCTGATAAGGAACTATTCTGATCAATTAAATTTAAGCTGTCTTTTTCGATTGAAAATAATTTTAATCCTTGTTTGTCCGCCACTAATATTTTTCCGTCGCCATAAAAGAAACGATCGATGTTGGATTTATCAGTATAATTAGCAGCTTCTTTTACAGGCAAGCCATTTTGCAATTTTAGAACCGTTAGCGTATTTGGCCTTTGAAGCATTACTAAATAATTTGAATCAACACCAACTGCAGTATAACCATGGTAGTTATTAAATCTAACCGTATCAGATAAGTTTAGAGGATTTTTGAATATTGTAAGTCCGCTGTCTAAATCAACAGTATAAAAATATTTATTTGCAGCAGCGTAAGAAATGGTGAGACCGGTTGTAAGAAATTCACTCTTTACTTTTAAATCATCGCCTGATTTTTGCAGAAGAAAAAATCTTGTATCAATTGAAGAAGCAACAAAATAATCATCCCATTTAGTTAATGAATAAACCGGCGCGGGCAGCTTTATTTTTTTAATTAATGAAGTGTCTTTGTAAACCAGAACACCATCAGTAAAATCGCTCAAATAAGTTTTGCCGCTGTCCGCAAGCACGCTATAAGCCATTCCATTGGTTTTCACACTTTGTTCTAATTTTAATTTAGAATTATTGAAATTGTAAAACTCTACACGACTGACATTTTTAGAATACAGAAATAAAAAGATTATCGCCGCGCAAATCGGAATTATAATTTTCCATTGTTTTTTTAATAGAAGAATTACAAATATACCTGCTGCAACGCCAATCCATCCGGTTCTTTTATAGGTTGATAAAAGAGCTACAAGAGAAACCAAAAATCCAATTGATAAAAGAATTTTATTTATCAGTTTTGTTCCTTCATTGATGGCAAATGCAAATAAAAACAAAACCGTAAAGCTGGTAATTTCACTTGCAGTAATCGGGTATTGAAAAAGAGACGGACCTGATTCTTTTATGCTATATAAATTGTTGATATAATATTTGAACGAAAAGAAAAGATAAACTAAAACAGTAATTAAAGAAGCGCCGATATAAATTTTAAAATAAGTTTTAACTCTCTTCTCGTCGAAAGCTACTGCGATTGCAGTATAAACTAGCGGAATCAGTAATGCGCGTTTGCTGAGATATAAATATGCCTGCGGATTATTCCCGGAAAAAATTGCAGACAAAAGTTCAGCTAAGAGAAACCAAATAAAAATTAATTCTAATCCGGTCTTCTTAAATTGATTTTCTTTTGACAGAAAATATCGAATCAGAATAAGGACAAGGGCTCCGAAGTAACCAATTTGATTCACGAAAATCGAATTGGTAAGACTCAGCAGAAACAGAGCTGTAAAGAAAATTATTAACCGGTCAATTATTTTTATTTGATTTTGGCTAGCTTCCATTATTATCTCTAAATTGCATTTCGTAAAATTTCCGGTACAGCCCATTTGAATCTTGGATCAGCTCGTCATGCGTTCCGGTCTGAATTATTTTTCCTTTATCCAAAACTATTATTCGCGAAGCATTTCTGATTGTGCTTAGCCTGTGGGCAATTACAAAAGTTGTTCTGTTCACCATCATTCTTTCGATTGCTTCCTGGACGAGTAATTCTGATTCGTTATCAAGTGCTGAAGTTGCTTCATCAAAAATCATTATTTCCGGATTCTTTAAAATTGCTCTCGCAATAGAAATTCTTTGCCGCTGCCCGCCGGAAAGTTTTAGTCCGCGTTCGCCAATTTTTGTTTCATAGCCATCAGGCAATTCAGTAATGAAGCGGTGTGCGTTTGCTGTTTTAGCTGCTTCAATTATTTTTTCAATCGGGTAATCTCCAAGTCCATAAGCAATATTATTTTTTATTGATTCATTAAATAGAATAGTTTCTTGCGTTACAATTCCCATCAATGAACGAAGATTTTGGATTTTAATTTTTTTAATGTCGTTCCCATCAATTAAAATTTTACCGCTAGTTGGATCGTAAAATCTTGGAATTAAATCCACCAAAGTTGATTTACCTCCGCCGCTTGGACCGACGAGTGCAATTATCTCCCCCTTGTTTACTGAAAAATTAATGTCATCCAAAACTAGATCATCGCCGTCATCGTAATGAAATAAAATATGATCAAAAGAAATTGTGTTATTGAAATAATTAAATTCCTTTGCATCAGTTGCATCAACAATTGCAGGTTTGTTGTCTAAGATTTCAAAAATTCTATCGCCAGCAGCACTCGATTCTTGAATTCTGTTGTTAACAGTGCTCAATTCTTTTATTGGCGGCATTAACTGAAAAATCGCAAACAAAAATCCCATAAACTCTGCGGCTTTGAGAGATTGATTCTGCAATACCAAAACGCCGCCATAATAAATTATAACTGCGCCGACAATGACACTTAAAAATTCTGTAATCGGTGAAGATGCATTTCTAATTCTTACAATCCTAAGCATCATTTTGAAAAAGCTATGAGTTTCACTTGTGAATTTTTTGTTCTCATAATTTTCCATTCCGAATGCTTTTACAATTTTAACTCCGGAAATAGTTTCCTGGAGAATGCTGGTAATATCAGCCATCTTTGCTTGAATCGCTGAGCTGTGTTTTCTTAGCTTCAATCCAATCCACGCAATTATTAGCATAGAGAATGGAAGAATTACAAATGCCAGCAGTGTCAGTTGCCAGCTAATGCTTAACGCAATCCCGATGAAAACTATAATTGTTAAAGGTTCGCGAATCAAATTTAAAAATGCCGCAGAAATACTATTTTGAACAACATTAACATCGTTGGTAATTCGTGAGATTAAATTTCCAACTCGCTCTTGCTTAAAATAGCTCATTGGTAATTGATGAAGATGTTTGTAAGCAGCATCTCGAAGATCTTTCATTGATCCTTGTTCAACGAAGGAAAGAAAATATGCTTGAAGATAGCCGAAGATATTTTTCAGTAAGAATGCGAATACAACAAGCAGGCAAATCTTAAATAGTGCATTAATCTTATCTCCGGAGAAAACAAAATTATTAAATGAATTAGTTATTCTTTCCCCAATATTTATAACCCAATTTGGAAGAATGCTTGTTGCATTTTGTACAGTTGAAGTTTGAGAAACTTGAGCCGGCTGCTTTTGACCTTCCTGAAATAAAGTGTCAAGTAGAGGAATAGTTAGATAAACAGAAGCACCATTTAAAATTGCATATAAAATTGTAAAAATAATTGAGAGGCTTAAATGCTTCCAATATGGGGTAACAAATTTTAATATTCTTAAATAAGTTTTCACTACGCGCTGTAATCTGGTATTTGTGGAATATTTCTTAAACCGCATCCGCCTTTAATTTTTATAGTTTGGACTGGCTCATGATTTTTGTAATTGAAAATTTGGATTGACGAATTTTTCTCGAAGCCATCATCAAATATCAAAAATACTTTATTTATGAAAAAATTTTTAACTCCGCTGCCTATAAAGGTCTTAATAATTTTTTTTTGTTTCAAATCGTACAAAAATATTTTTGAAGTGTTTGGCTGTCTATCATACAAAGTTTTATTTCTTGGCGTAATATCAATCGTAGATAAAAATAAATACTTTTCATCAGGAGACCACTCTACCTGGTTTAGCTTTTGGTCTAAGGACACAATCAAGGTTTCTTCAGTTTTTGTCCTTAAATAAATTTTAGTAGTAGAGGAATCTCTAGAAATAATTCTAAAAATTTTATTTGGTGAATAATCCTTGATTAATTTTTCCGGAGGTTTTGGATAACCATCTTTTGTAATGTCAAAAATTTTAGAATTGTTCACGAGCTCTCTGCCGAACTGGCTAAAAATAAACGTCTGTTGATTAACATAAGTTACAACAGTTCTATCAAATGAATTTAATATAACTTTGAAGGTGTTGTCTGTTGTCCAAGTTGTAAAAATCTGAAGCCCACCGCCGATCTTTTGAACAAATTTAACTTTTGAGGAATCCAAATTAATTAAATATAATTTCACATTTGAAATGAAAGGGAAAACTCCTTTCTTCCCAAAATCGCTAGCAGTTAAAAAGAAAATATTTTTCCGGTCGGATGAATATGAAAGCTCGACAACTTTCTCTTTTTTATTTGACCAAAATCGTGCAGCAGTTTTTTTCTTAGCATTAAATTTATAAAGACCTGGATTTTCTCCAATTATACCAACGAAATAAAAATCATTTGGAATTGCTGAAGATTTTATCTCGGCCGCAGTTCCCTTAATATCAACAGTGTCACTGTTTGAGTTTTTATTTCCGCATCCGCAAAGTAAAAGGAAAGCTGAAAATAAGATAAATATTCTTAAGCTAAACATTAAAAAAGCCCGCGGTTTTAACAAACAAACTTAATATTAAGTTAATGAATTTCATAAAATATGACCACAACGGACTATAAATGAAAAACATTAAAATTATTGATCCATATAAACCGAGGTTCATTAATTTTGCTGTTGCATTATTTGGAAAAAGATCGAAGAGAATATGAGAGCCGTCCAGCGGGGGAATTGGCAAAAGATTAAATGCGAATAGAAAAATATTTAGAAAAACTCCGTACCAAAAAAAATTCAAAATGTATTGTTTGAATTCAACATTTATGTTTGCAAAGATTAAGAAACATACAAAAAATATTAATGATAAAATAAAATTTGATAACGGGCCTGCAAAAGAAACAATTGCGTCGTCGCGAAAATGATTTTTGAAATTTCGTCTATCAACCGGAACCGGTTTTGCCCAGCCGATCAGCGCTATTCCAGTTGAGAATGACGCGAGCGGCATAATATAAGTGCCGATTAAGTCGGCATGTTTAAAAGGATTAAGAGTCAACCTACCTAAATTTTTTGCGGTGTTGTCTCCAAGCTTAGAAGCTGAAAACGCATGGGCAAATTCGTGAATTGAAAGTGAAACAAAAAAAACCGGAAGAAAAGTTAAAAATGAAATCAGCTTTTCGCTTATGTGAATGTTAGACAATTTATTATCCTCTCGGGTGAAAATCTTTATGAACTTGTTTAATATATTCGCGATCAATGTGAGTATAAATTTGTGTTGTGGAAATATCAGAATGCCCAAGCATTTCCTGAACAGCGCGAAGGTCAGCGCCGCCTTCCAGCAAATGTGTTGCGAACGAATGTCTGAATGTATGCGGGTGAACTTCTTTTTGAATTCCAGCTTCACGAACATAACGATCAACAATTTTCCAGACGCCCATTCGAGAAAGCTTTGTGCCGTGGTTATTCAGAAAAAGGAAATTTCCGCTCTTTAATTTTTTTTCGAGCAACGGTCTGCTTTTTATCAAATATTCTTTAATCCATTTTATTGCGCTGCTTCCAATCGGTACTAATCTTTCTTTTGATCCTTTGCCCAAAACTCTAATGATTTCTTCCTCCAAATAAAGATCCGATATTTTCAAATTTATTAATTCAGAAACTCTAACTCCGCATGCATAAAAAGTTTCCAACGCGGCTTTGTCTCTTAATCCTAATTTATTTTCTAAATCAGGTTTTGAAAGAATTGCATCAACTTCACTGACAGACAAAACAGACGGCAAATTTTTTGCTAGCTTTGGAAGAGAAACTTTTTCTATCGGATTAGACATTATATACTTATTTGCAAGTAAGTAATTAAAAAAACCTTTTAATGATGAATAATATCTTGCGGCTGATCTGCTGTTTAATCCGGTATCTTTTAAAGCTTTAAAAAAATTAATAAGATTTTCATACTTGATTTCGGAAGGATCATTAATATTAAATTCTGCTAAAAATCTGATGAATGAAGATAAATCGTTTTTATATGATGATATTGTATTATCAGAAAGATTTTTTTCAAGCTTTAAAACAGTTAAGTATTCTTTTAGAAAGATGTTCATTGTTCATCTTGTTTTTCGTCGATACCTTTTTCCATCTCGTCCTGTTTGGGATATCTAATCCTTCGATGATGCTGGCCGACTAAAATACCAACGAAAGCTTCTTTTATTTTATTTAAATCGCTGAATGTTATCGGCGATTCGTTAAGCTGTCCATCATCAACACGATTTTGAAGAATGCTTTCTATTAAGTTTTCTACTTTTACTGGGTCAGGCTCTTCGATTGATCTAACTGCTGATTCGCAGCCGTCTGCCAACATAATAATTGCAGTTTCTTTAGAGTTCGGTCTTGGTCCTGGATATTTATATTCTTCAATATCAACCTTTTCTTCGCCGTAAAGTTTTTTAGCTTTTTCATAAAAATATGTCATTACCATCGTACCGTGATGCATAGGAATAAAATCAATTATTTCTTGAGGAATATTATTTTCTTCTGCAAGAGAAATTCCTTCCTTAACATGCTTCGCAATTAAGCTAACGCTTTCTTCCGGCGTAAGATTTTCATGAATATTCTGATTGTTCAATTGATTTTCAACAAAATTATGCGGCGTTATTGTTTTGCCAATGTCGTGATAATAAGCTCCGACTCGTGCTAAAAGAGGATTTGCCTTAATGCTTTCAGCTGCAGATTCAGCAAGTGTTCCCATTGTCATTGAATGATTAAAAGTTCCTGGTGCACGTCTAGCAAGTTCTTTTAGCAATGGTCGATCGAAATTTGAAAGTTCGAGCAGCGTTAAGTCGGTTGTTATCTTAAATAATCTTTCAAAGAAAATTAATAAACCGTAAGTAAGAACTGGGCTAATCAAAGCGTTCGATCCTGCAAAGGCCGCTTCAATTAAAATATTTTCAACTGAGGCATATCTTTCTAATCCGAAGGCAAGAATTGCAACTAAATATCCAATTAGAATGTAAAGAAAAGATCGAAAAATTTGCGAACGATTTTTAATATCGCGAACAGTATAAACAGAAAGCGCACCGGCAAATAAATTCATTGCAGCAAAAGAATAATCATTTCCTCTTAATGCACCGGTGATAAGTACAATTACTACAGTTGAATAGAATCCGACTCGCGAATCGAAAATAATCGTAAGCAGCATCGAGACAACGGGAATGAAAATTAAAAATTGAAGCGGTGCGTCGATAGGTATTTGGTCAACTAAAAATGTTATAAAAGAAATAAATACGAAATTAATTAGGATAAGTAGAATTTTCTGGTTGTCGTTAAAAATTTTTTTTCTAAATAGAAAAAGGTAAATTGTTAGAAGTGTAAATAAGAATGCAAGATGAAGAATTTTTCCTAAAAATTGTAAAAAATTTCCTTCACCACCGACTTGTTCGCCTTTTGCTAATTTGTAAGATTCAATTTTTAACTTTGCTTCTTTTGTAACTCGATCATGTTTGGCAATTATTCTTTCGTTCTCGTTTACAATTCCGCTGTATTGGGAAACATTATTTTGTGCTTGAGAAATTTCTTGCTGCGTTAGCCTTGGACTGTAAATTAAATTAGGAAAAATAAAATGTGAGGCATATTCAATTAGCGCTTGTTTTATGTTAGTTTGAAAATTCATATTGCTTATTGAATTGCCTACATCGCTTTGGGCGGAAGAAAGATCAAGCATGCTGCTAAGCTTTACGATACGGTCTACATTGCCAGTTCTTATTGCAATGCTGTCATGGTTAATTTGTGAAGAATCCTGATTTAGAATTCCAAATCCATATATAATATTTATTTCATCTTGCACGACTTCAAATAATCTTGACAGATTTATATGTTTTGATATAAGTGCATTTCTTTCATCTTTCTTCAAAATTTTAAAAGTATTAAATGACTCAGTGCTCAAGAAAGTTGGGTTGAAATCTTTTAGAGTATCGTTAGATAAAACACTGTCAATAATTTGAAGCAGAAATTTGTTGTAATTTTTAAGAGAATCGCTGGCAATTTTTGATTCGTCATCTTTTCTTGTAAATACCGGATAAACTTCAGCAGCCGCAGTTCTTAACTCGGCTTTATAAACATCCGGATCTTTAAGAACAGGAAAACTGAATGGCGCAATTAGATCGTCATGAATCCAGATTGATCCAATTGAAACTTCTGATTCAATCGATTCGCCTTTTGGAAACATTAATGCAATTAAAATTATTGCTGATAATGCGAACAATAGCTTAATGCGCAAACTGCTTTTTAATTTTGATTGTTTCTTATCAGGCATTTATTTGTTAAAAAAATTTTTAATAATCTGAATTCTTTAAAATATATCTTATATAATTTTATGGTTTTCTTACTATAATTTATAGCTTGTTAAATTAAATTGAAATAACAATAAATATTAAATTTTAGGCGCAAAATGTTTGTTTTATAGGAAAGAAAATTAAAGTTTTCAATTAATGCAAGTGTTAATTATTCGTTTCGGTAATTTTTAGAATAGGGAATTATAATAAAGTCATGAATCCCGACATCTGAAATTGAAAGACCGTTTTTAAATGGAACGAAAAACAACCCTTGAGAGCTGCCGGTTTTTGTTTCATGAGGTTTTAAATTTCCTTTTAAATTTATTATATGTTTAAGTGTATCAGATAAAAAAATCAAATCAAATTTATAATTCACTTCAAAATTATTCTTGTTAACAAGCTTTACAACCACGCCATCATTTAAATTATCTGCTTTTGTATACCATATAAAGTAGGCGATAACACTGTCTTTTTGGTATAAAAAAGTCCATGCACCGTGTTCAGGCATTAGTTCTTGGGCAAAGCCTTTGAAATTTAATAGAGAAGTCAGGACAAAAATAATTTTTATCCACCGGCTAAACATTTTTTTATTTCATTATTATAAAATTTTTATTCTACATTCCAACCAGAAATTTTTACTGAAGGATTTTTGTTTTCTAAATCTTTCTTATAAACATAACCGTGAATAGTTCGACTTTCTCCGGGAAGTAATGAGAAATAATTATCTTCCAGAAAAACCGGCAGAACTGGATTGTCTTCTTTCCCTTTGTTAATCATAACTTCAATTTGAAATGCTAATTTGCTCGAGGGATTTTTCAAGTTAATAGTGAAAAATTCTTTCTCGCCTTTGGACTCAAATTTGTTTTTAACATCTAATTTTACTTTTGGAAGATTATTCAGCTCAGTTAAATCAGCATACGTTTTTTCAGGTGTTACAAAACCATTTGTCTTAGCAGTATCAAGTTCATCTTTTGCAGTTGATAAACAATAGAAGTTATCACTGATCATTTTATTTTCTTCAAACAATTTCAAATCAACAAAATACGTTTTGCTTAAGTTGGAAAAATCCGGAAGCTGCAATATTTGTTTAGAAATATTTGATGATAAATCTACCGAGATATTTTTTGAAAACTTTTTTAAAAGGTCAAAATTCAAAACTTCAATTTTTGCTTTTAAGTTTTTATAATCTTTTAAAGTATTGTTGATTACATCGATACCTTTTGTTTCATAATTATATTGAATGTGAACAGGCTCGCCAGCTTTTCTTGCGCCGTAAAACGCACCTGTCGGCATTAAATAAAAATCATAAAGCTGCCACCAAAGTTTTGGCCAAGCAGAATTGTACATCCATTGAATAACTCCGGTAGATTTAAATTTGTTGGCATCAAAAGCTTCATACATTGCCCGCATTGCTTCGTAATTTGTATACTGTGCTTTGCGTTCATAATCGTCCAAACTTGCTGGTGCACCAAGCCGTTTATCAATTGCTTCATTATATGTTGTAAGATTTTCAAATCTAAATCTGCTGCAATGATAAACAATTTGAAAAATGAAATTGAGGCTGGGATTGATCTTTCCAAACTTCATATGCCGGTCGGTTTGAAGATTGGCGAGAT
>DAIEML010000006.1 GCA_027349615.1 Ignavibacteriales bacterium
TTGATGCAGCCTGCTCAATGTCTACACGCGATGCTAAAGCTTTCCGAAGCATTTTATTCTTGAGCTTATTAAAATGAGGACTTGCCTTCAAAAGAACATCCAAAGTTTCCGGATAACTTTCCAGCATCTTTGATATTTTCATTTCCCTGGTAATCATTACTTTTTCCGGAAAATTACTTAAGCGGTCTTCGTGATGTTAACTTTCCAAATCTGCGGTCCTTTTTCAATATATTCCCAGTTGAATTTCCCGCTTCGTTCAGCCTGGAACTGGTAGTAAAGCGGCATCGGATCATGATCATTAATTAATTGAAAAGTTTCGCTGCTGTTTAACGAATCGAAAGTCGCAAAAATTGTGGGGTGTTTTTCTCTTGGCGGAACAGGTCGAATGTCTAATTCTTTTGTTATGGTACTCATTGTATATCCTTTCTTTTTTAGTTTCAAAACTATCGAACGGACGAAAGGATTCCTTTGACTTAAGTCAGGTTCTGTAAGTTTTATTTTTTCAATTAAAAATCATTTATAGTTATAGAAATTTCATTTAATAAAAATTAACTTCTATTTTTTTAAGCTCAATAAACCTAAGTAGAAATAGGAAAAAAACACCGCAACAAGAGCCGGATTGGTCTGACGATCTTAAGCAGCCGAATTTTTTTGGCTCAATTAAAAAATTAAGTTTGTTCTCGTGCATTTCATTGAGAGAATTTACCAGAACACCTTAGCGCAGTCTAATGAGATTGTTTTAATTTATTATATGCAGTTGGAAGTATGAAGGAATGCAGAGATCTTTTTCCAAAATTTTTATGTAGTGTTTGGCGTTGCAGAAGTTTAAGAATTTTATTAACAGCGGAAGAATCTCAAAAGCTGTGAGAGTGCATATATTAATATAAACTTTGAAAAGTTCTCCTGTGATAACTTGGTTGAAAGAAAACTAGCGGAATGACGAAATGGATGAACTGAAAGTATAAATGGAATAGGCTATCTTTATCTAAATTGATGATACTAATAAAGTTTTCGGAGAACATTACTTTTGTATATTGATTTTCCATATTGTATATTATAATCAATCATACGTTTTCATTTTTTATTTTATTCTGCAATACAGGTTTTTATCATAAAAATGTAAACGTTTACAGAATCTTAATTCACTCAATAATACATATAAAATAATGGGAGGTTTGTATGAAATATTTAATACTCATTCTGTTTTCTTTCTCTATCTGCGCAACAGCCCAGACAACGTGGGATTTTGAAACAACTGCGCAAGATACAGGCTGGACAGTCTTTTCATCTACAGCAGAACAATTTTCAGTAGTACCAAATCCTAGTGTGTCCGGTTTAAATTTGACCGCACATGCTGCGAAATTAGTTATAAGTCAAACTGCTGATCCTTGGGCGGGAGTTTTCAATACTAATGTACCGCCTTTTGTGGTTACTTCTCAAAACTGTAAACCCACATTATTGGTTTATAAAGACACAACTTCGCGTGTCGATTTTAAATATGAAGGTGTCGGATGGAATAGCGGAGATACTTTTGATTCCAATACAGTAGCAAATCAATGGGTAACAGTTTCATATGATTTTTCGGCATATATTGGTAAAACAGTAACTACGATAACTATAATTCCCGATTTTGCAACAGCAAATCCCAGAAATTACAGCAGTGTAAACTATTTCGATTTAATTACATTTGTCCCGACAGTTGTTCCAGTTGAGTTAACTTCATTTACAGCGCTTAGTGAAGGAGGAAATGTTAAACTCAAATGGAACTCTTCATCAGAAATAAACAATTCCGGTTTTGAAATTCAGAGAAGCAATAATAATGTTAACTTTTCTAAAATCGGATATATACAAGGGCATGGGTCAACTACAAAATCATATGAGTACACCTTCGTTGATAATAGCGCATTCGGTCATCAATATTATAGATTAAAACAAGTCGATTTTAACGGATCATATAATTATTCAAAAGTAGTAGAAGTAACTATCGATAAACCATTAGGCTTTACGCTTAATCAGAATTATCCGAATCCATTCAATCCTTCAACGATAATTAGCTACTCAATTCCTGAAAAATCTTTTGTTACGATCAAAGTGTATGATGTTATAGGTAATGAAGTTGCGACATTGATAAACAATCAAATGGAAGCAGGCGAACATTCGGTTAAATTCAACGGTTCCAACCTGAGCAGCGGAATATATTATTATCAGATTAAAGACGGTAATAATATTGCAACAAAAAAATTAATGCTGCTTAAATAGTTTTTTAGATTATTACATTTCAAAATATAGAGCCGGTATGCAAAATACCGGCTGTATTAATTAAATTAATTTCTAATAATTAATGTTGCTAGAAATCTATGACAATTAAGAGATAAAAAAGCATGAAATTTAATTTCCTTTAGTAGACAATTAATTTTCAACTATTTAAGCAAGTTTATTACAGCTTTGCTCTTGAAGAAATTTGTTGAAAATATTTTTAAGTGAGGAAGGGCTATATGCAGAAAAGAGAAGAAAATTTTGCATGCGCTTATCTTGGTATAAAAAATACGCAAGTAAAGAGAAAAATCATCTATAACAGCGTGATTTTTCTCTGATATATAAATTATAGGGCCAAAATGAAAATCGAAGCTTAAAGTGAAAAATATTAGCTGAAACCTACGCTATTTCGTATGTATTTTTGGCGTTGACTAATCGAAATGATATGCAAATCTTTTAAAGTAATTAAAACATTCTATTCAGCTAATTTTTTGAGCCGAAGATAATCGGTAACGATAATAGTTTTTCCTTTAACTTTTATTATGCCGTCAACCTGTAATTTTTTTAATGTTCTTGAAAGTGTTTCGCTTATGGTCCCGATATACGCGGCTATAGTATGTTTCGGAACGCTGAGCCTTAGAAACGGTTCTTCAAGCTTGTCTGTTTTGTTTAGTCTAATTTCTTTCAGCAGATATTCAGCGAGTCGATTGATTACTTCTTTAGAAGAAAATTTTTCAATCTTGTATGTTAATTCCCGCAGTCTTTTAGCAAAGCCGCTGATCATTCTTAAACTCATCTCCGGCTCTTCTTTAATTAAAGATAAAAAGCCGTCCTTTGGTATAAAAATAATGATGCTCTCTTCCAGTGTTTGGGAGTTTGCCGGATAATTTCCGCCTTCAAATAAAGGAACATCGGCAAAAGCATTTAGCGGTTTTATTATGTGAAGAACAGATTCTTTGCCTTCGCTGCTGTTCTTAAAAATCTTTACCGATCCTTTTAATAAAATATAGAAGCCATTATACGCATCTCCGTCGTAAAAAATGAAATCATTCTTTTTTAATTTCAATACTTTAGAGATTCCGGTTATCTTTCTAAACTGTTCAATACTAAGTTCTGAAAATATGGGAATTTTCCGCAAAGTTTCTTTTTTGTCGTCTACTTCCAAACTCATTTCTAAATATTTTTTGTTTATATACGAAGTGTAAATTAAATAAAATTATTAGAGAATTTTACTCGGTTTTCAAAATGATCAAGATATTTTTGGTGATTTAGATATTTACAAGTGATTAATAAAAAGCCAAAAATCTGTATTGATAAAATTATTACTTATTTTTAATGATAAAAATTTATTACACTTTAATGAAGATAAGAAAATCAAACAATAATTTTGATATTAAGATAACTGTTTTAGTTTTATTGCTAACAATTGCAAGCATAAAATATCTTGATAAAGAAATAGCTATTAATGTAATGTTATTTCTTAAGTACATTCATCCCTTACACAAAGTTACAGAAAACATTCCCGATTTTTTACCATATTTAGTTGCAGCCGGTACAATTATAATGTGGGCATTATATTTTTATAGATTGCATAAAAATCTAATTGATGTAAAAACAAAATTTCTTCAGGTTGCAGCTACTGCATTACCATCGGCATATTTTATTAAAACCTTTTTAAAATTTATTTTTGGAAGAACTGATCCGCGAATTTGGCTAACAGCTAACAAACCGCTTGTATTCCATTGGTTCGATAAAATTGAAAGCGGCAGTTTCCCTTCAGGTCATATGACAGTCTTTGCAGCTTTTGGGACAGCAATTTTATTTTATTTTCCTCAATACCGAAAGTATGTTTTGGCTTTACTAATTGTACTTGGTGCCGCATTAATCGGAACAGATTATCATTTTTTGAGTGATGTAATTGCCGGCGCTTATCTAGGTTATATAACAACATTCCTAATTCGTTTACTTTATAGAAAAGCTGATAAAACAAAATTATAAATTTATTTTATCTTTTAGCTCGAGCCATTTATTATAATTTTGACTTTGCTTTAGATTTCAATATGTAAGGCAATTAACTTTTTTTGCTCACCTTATGCGCTGGAATAACTTTGAATAAATAATTTTTTATTATTCTTAACAAGCAAGAAGTTCATTCAATTTATTCAAAAAAATTTTCTTAACTCATCAGAAAGTTCTATATGATAATCGGAATTGAAACTTCATCTTTAGAATATAAGTCCACCGGAACCAACAGATATTTAAACTGCCTTCTTGAACAGATAAATACTACTTCTCATCAAATAGTGAAATTTAGTTCAACAAATCATTTTGACAGAAATAATTATACAAGCAAGGCAAAAAAAATATGGTATAGGAATTTTCAATTAAGACAGGAGATAAATAATTCGGATGCCGCTTGTGTAATTTTCCCGGATTATTATATGCCTAGAGGAATCACTAAAAAATCCGCTATTGTTATACATGATCTTTCATTTATTTCACATCCGCAATTTTATTCCAAATATTTTACTGCATACTACAAGTATCAAATAAAAAGTACGTTGAGGCAAAATCCAATTATTGTAACAGTCAGCGAACACTCAAAACAAAATATAGCTAAATACTTAAATGTAAATGAGAAAGATATCTTATTGGTTCAAGGATATTCTGAAATGAACTTGCCGGTAAATTCAAGATTAAAAAATATCAGTTCAGAAAATCCATTTCTTTTATATGTTGGGCATATTGAGCCGCGAAAGAATTTAGATTTTATGATTGAAGGTTTTTTAAGATGGAAAGAAAAAACCGGTTCAGAATTAAAGTTAAAAATAATCGGAGAACTTTGGATTAAGACAAAATCAACAATGGAATTAATAAATGAATACGGAAACCATCCAGATGTTGAATTTAAAGGATACGTAACTGAGAATGAGCTAGCTGAATATTATTCAAATGCATCGGGTTTTATTCACACAAGCTTAGAAGAAGGATTTGGATTCCCGGTGCTTGAAGCGATGAATTATAATTTACCAATTTTATGTTCGGAAAATATTGGGACCTCAGAAATATCCGGAAAATATTCGGTAAAAATTGATCCAACTAATTTTGAGAGTTTTTATAAAGGGCTTGAAAGATTATCAAAAATTATAAGTAAGACTTGTAGTATTGAATATGAAATAAATTATTCACAAGAAAGGACTCATTGTCAATTAGAAATACTGCTTGAAAAACTTTTAGAAGGCAATGCACAAAAGACAAGTGTCAACATTCCATTTGCAAGGAATAATGAACAAGCCCTTGAAAAGACATTACTTTATGCGAGCTTATTTAATTGCGGAATTAATGAAACAAATCTTCATCAGCAAGTTTTCGATTTAAAAATGAATGAGCTTGAATTAAAAAATTCAATTATAAAATTACAGCTTAATGGAAATGTGAAATCAATTAATAATTACCTATTTATAGACTGGAATGAAAAAGAATTTTATTCAAAAAACGTTTTAAAACTCAACAAGAATAAAGCTGAAAGACTTTTGCAATTTTTAACCAAACTTCCTTTTGTTTCAATGATAGCTTTCAGCGGCGGAACCGCACATTATGGAATTTCAAATCATGATGACATTGACTTATTCATAATTACAAAACAAAATACTGTTTATATTGTTTATCTAATAATTCATTTGTTCTCAATTATTTTTCGTACAAGAAAAGAATTGTGTGCAAATTATTTAATTGATGAATCTGAATTAAAAATAAAATATGCTTTTGATTTATACACCGCTCATCAGATAATTACACTAATTCCATTTAAGAATCCACAAATGCTAAGTTTATTTTTAAATGAAAATGAATGGGTAAAGAAATTTTTCCCGAACTTTACCACCTATAAAAATGGTTTTAAATCAACATCATCAAAGAATATTTATTTAAAACCGATGAATCTAATTCTTATGTTATTATACAGATTTAAGTACAGAAAGAAAATAAAATCATCATGTAAAAACGGCTCGCTGATATTAAAACAAAATTGTTTAAAACTTCACACAAACGATCATCGAATAAAAGTTTTAACGGAATTTCAAAAGAGAATTTATGAATATTATAAGATGAAGAATTTTGATAATAACGTTAAACAAAATCACGATTTAGTTGAAGCCGGATCGTAAATATTAGAAATGAAATTAATTTTAGATAAGATAAATTAAGCGAATGAAAATTCTTATTGGACAATCATACTTCAGAGTACTTGATAAGAAAGAGCAAATGAGAAATATGCCGTACGCGCCGCTCGGCTGCTTGTATGCGGCAACAATTCTTAAAGAATTAGGTCATGAAGTTGAATTTTTCGATGCCATGCTCAGCAAAGGTGTTAATGAATTAATTTCAAAAATAAATTTTATAAAACCCGATGTACTTGTTATCTATGATGACGAATTTAATTATCTCACTAAGATGTGCCTTTCGAAAATGAGAGGTGCCGCGCTTGAAGTTATTAAAGAAGCAAAAAAAATTGGTATTAAAGTTTTGGTTTACAATTCGGATTCATCGGATTTTCCATCAGAATATTTGCAAGCCGGATGCGATGCTATAATCTACGGTGAAGGTGAAGAAACATTAAAAGAAACAATAAAATATTTAGAAGAAGGCAACTTCAATTTAATTAAAGAAGAAATTGCCGGATTAAAATTCATTAAGCATAATTCAATTCATTCAACTGCTAAAAGAAAATTAATTTCTGATTTAGATTTACTTCCCGATCCAGATTATTCATTTGTCAATATTGAAGCATATCAAAAAATTTGGCTGCAACATCATGGTTATTTTTCAATGAATATTTCTACCACGAGAGGATGCCCTTACAGCTGTAATTGGTGTGCGAAACCACTTTACGGCCGGGCTTATTCTTCAAGATCTCCAGAAAAAGTTGCAATGCAAATAAAATCATTAAAAGAAAAATATTCAGTTGACCATCTTTGGATTACGGATGATATATTCGGCTTAAAGACAAATTGGATTAAAGAATTTTCAATTGAATTAAAAAAAATTGATACTTTAGTTCCGTATAAATGTTTATCAAGACCAGATATACTCCTCATGGGAAATACTTTAAACTATATGCAAGAATCCGGTTGTAAAACAATTTGGATTGGTGCTGAATCCGGAAGTCAAAAAATTTTGGATGAGATGGATAAAGGGACTACTGTTCTACAAATTTATAATGTTTCAAAAGCAGTAAAAGAACTTGGGATTGAAATTGCATTCTTCATTCAGTTTGGATATTTGGGTGAAGATTGGAATGATATAAAACTTACCCGCAAAATGATTAATGATAATTTACCAGATGATATTGGCATTTCGGTTTCATATCCGCTTCCAGGGACAAAGTTTCATCAAAAAGTTAAAGAGCTAATGAATGACAAAAAGAATTGGATTGACTCAGATGATCTTGATTTAATTTTCTCCGGAACTTATGAGATAAAATTTTATAAATTGCTTCATCGATTTGTCCATTATGAATACAGAATAAAAAAAATTATTAAAAAAGGTATTTGGAAAGACATGCCTAATTTGATGGTTTATTCAATTAGATTTTTAATTTACCGATTTAGAGCGAATCAATATCTTGATTGAAATAAGAAATAAATCATTGCATATAAAATCCTTCTACTTCCGGCTTTCTGTATCTTAGCCAAAATTTTTGAAGAAATTTTATTTCGTAAGGCAGCGAGAATAAATTTAAATTATATCGAGCTGAGGAAATAATTTTGGTAAATTTTTTTTGGAAGTCTGTAAGCTTATAATCAGAAACGGTTGGATAATATCCATTAAGAACCGTTTCAAAATTATGAATTTTAGTTACAATACTTTTTGTAAGCCAAGGTGTAAGAGGATTTCTATGCAAATCAAATTTTTCCCATTCAGGTTCAAGCCAATCTTCCAATTTTTGAGGAAATCTAAATCCGAGTTTTTCTGCATTAATAAAAAGCTCTGAACCTTCAGTCGGAACAGGGCTGTAAATATAAATTATAATTTCAGTTGAGGGATTAACTTCTTTAATTTTTTTAATGAAATTAATATCGTCATCAATTTGTTGAATAACTTTAGCAGAAGTTTCGGCGGGAAAGCCAAGTACAAAAGAATATTCAGGAATAATTCCAAACTTTTTAATTCTTTCAGCAAAGCTTATAATTTGTTTACCGGATTGTTTTCCGCCTTTTTCCATTTTAGAAAGCAGTTGGTCACTGCCGCTTTCGGCACCATAAAAAATCATACGGCAGCCTGCATCGTACATTAGCTGCAGAGTTTCATCGCTGTACAAATCCATTGTATCAATCCGGCTTTCGCCCCACCAATTCATATTTTCATTTTTAATCAGCTTGCAGAATTCTATAATTCTTTTTTCAGACACGAAGAAATTATTATCATGAAATTCAATTGAATCGGCACCGTATTTATCTTTTACTAATTTTATTTCTCGATACATTCTAGAAGCTGACTTCCCTTTCCATCTTGCTTCATAAATCGGGACTACTCCGCAAAATGCGCATGTAAAAGGACAACCAATGCTTGAGTGATAAGCAAAAGTCTTATTCCCAAGAAAAGTTTTACCCATATATTTTTTAAAAGGATAAAAAGTATTGAGATATTCATAAGGTAATTCAGGTAATGAATCTTGATCAATCAACGGTGATTTTGGTGTTCTAACTAATTTTCCATTTTTAATGTAGATAAGATTATTTATTTCTTCATAGCTCAAATTATTTTCAATTGCGTCAATTATTTTCGGGAAGGCTTCATCGCCAGGGCCATTTACAATATAATCAATATATCCAGAATTTATTGAGCTTGAATATTGATTAGATGCAAAATATCCTCCCCAAATAATTACAACTTCAGGATATTCTAATTTTATTTTTTTTGTGAAAGGAATTGCCTGCTTCAATTGAGGCCCGGGCATTACTGTACAGCCGAAATATTTAAACTCACCAGTTTCTAAATAGCTTTTTATTTTTCCCCATGGATCAGATTCCACATTTCCATCGACAAAAACGTAATTGTATTTTCCATGGATTGATGCGGCAACCTGGAGAATAGAATTTGGAATTCTATGATTGTAAATACCACTTTTCGGATTGAATAAAATTATCTTGTTCATAATTATTTAGTGATGGGATATACATTTAAAGCTTAATAACGAGCCACAACTAGTTCTTAACTTTTAATAATAACAAAATAAATTATATTAATTACCATGAAACTTTGAAAGTCCGTATTCTTAAGTAATAAATTAATATTTTATAAATCTCAAAGTGTTGTTGAAAGACATAAAAAACATTTCATTTAGATTTTTTAATCGACCAATCAAAGCCCGGAAGGCATATGATATTTGGGCTGAAGATTATGATTCTGAAGTTGATAATCTTGTCTTAAAAAAAGAAGATGAAATATTTAGTTCTTTGATGAAAGATATAAATCTAAACGATAAAATAATTCTTGATTACGGCTGTGGGACCGGAAGAAATTTAAAAAGACTTTCTTCATTTAATGTTAGAAAAATAATAGCGTGCGATATTTCGCCTAAAATGCTTAGCCAACTTAAGATTAAATTTCAAGGCATAGAAACATATTTGCTAGATACAAATACATTTCCTCCAATCAAAGGTGGAAGCATTGATTTTATTATTTCAACTTTGGTAGCAGCACACATCAAAGATTTAAATAAACTTTTTTTTGAATGGAAAAGAATATTGCAAAACGGTGCGTTTATTTTTATTTCTGATTTGCATCCAGATATTTTATCAAACGGCGGGAAAAGAACTTTTAATAAAAAGAATAAAGTTTATGAAATAAAAAATTATGTTCATACAATTGAAGAAATAAAAATGCTTTGCCGTAATTCAAATTTTGAAGTTACAGAATATTCAGAAAGTTATATTTCTCCAGATACTAAAAGCTTCTACGAACGAAAAAATGCTCTTACTATTTATGATAATTTTTTTGGACTGCCATTAGTTTATGGGATGTTAATAAGAAATAAATTATGAAATTATTAAACATTGAAATTTCTGAAACTGACGGAAAATGCTGGATTGATGTTAACGGAAGATTTATAAATTCTATTGGCAAATTTTCGGAATTAAAGGAAGCGAAAATCAATAGTAATGAATTTGAAATTCAATTTGATAATGCAATTGCGTTTCCAGGTTTAATAAATTCTCACGATCATCTTGAATTCAATCTCTTCCCAATGCTTGGCAACAAAAAGTATAATGACTATGTAGAATGGGGAGTTGATATTCATAAATCAAATTCAAAAACGATTACGGAGATACTTAAAATACCAATTGATTTACGAATAAAATATGGGATTTATAAAAATATTTTAAATGGTGTAACTACTGTTATAAATCACGGTAAAAATAATATTGAAGGCGACAGTATTATTGATGTAATTACAAAATATAATTATCTGCATTCTATAAGACTTGAGAAATACTGGCGAGCAAAAATTAATTTAGTGCAAAACAATTTCCCATTTGTAATTCATATTGGCGAAGGCACTAATCGAGAATCCTATGATGAAATTAATAAATTAATTCAATGGAATATTTTTAATAAAAAAATAATTGGAGTTCATGCAATTGCAATGGATGTTAAACAAGCTGAACATTTTAAAGCAATTGTTTGGTGCCCGGTTTCAAATAACTTTTTGTACGGCAAAACAAGTCATATTAATTCTTTGAAGTATAAAACCGAAATACTTTTCGGTACAGATTCGAATCTAAGTTCCGAATGGAATTTGTGGAAGCATCTTAGATTTGCAAGAAATTTTCAATTACTTAACGACACGGAATTATTTCAATCTGTTACTTCAAATGCATCAAAAGTTTGGGGCATTAATAAAATTGGGAGTATTAATACAGAAAATATTGCAGACATTGTAGCAGCTGAAAAGAACTCTTCCAATTTTTTTGATTCTTTTTATTCATTAAATCCAAATGATATTCTGCTTATTATTAAGAAAGGTAAAATTATTTTTTTTGATGAGAAAATATTAAATCAATTAAAAGATTTTGAAACTGAAATTCCTCACTATACTAAGATTAAAATAAATGAAAGTATAAAATATATTTTGGGTAGGTTAGATGAACTATGTGATAAAATTAAATTCTATACTTCCGAGGTTTCATTCCCGTTCGAATATTTTCGATAAACATCCACATAAGAATTTACAGTAACTTCCAGCGGAAATAGGCTTAATGATTTGAATTCCAATTTGCTTAACAAAAGTCTACTGATAATTTCACAAAAATCATCTTCGCCTTCTGCAATAAAAAAATTATCATTTCCCATTGCACATCCAACTGATCTGCAAACTATTTTACAGCCTGATGCTTCCGCTTCCGCTAAAACATATCCGAACGATTCGTAATCAGAAGTATGAAGAAATATTTTACTTCTCAACATATATGAAATAACTTTTTCTCTATTCAAATGTCCAGCTAAATATAAATTTTCTTTTAAATTATATTTAAGTATCAATTCTTCAAGTTCGATACGCTGGATTCCATCGCCGATTAAAACTGCTTTAATATCTGGAAATTTATTTTTCAGCTTGCTGATAACTTTTACAAACAAGCAATAATTCTTTATTGGAATTAACGCACCAACCCCAAGCACATCAATTTGTCTTTCAATTTTATTAATATATAATGGTTTTATTCCCCAAGGAATTATTTTTTCCTGATACATATTACTAGATTTTTTAAATATTTCAGCTTGATAATTTGAAACTGATATTTTTATTATTTTATCAAGATTCAACCTTCGAAGAAATTTATTTTCAGATTTCGCATCCTGCCCCATCATAGTTGATATATGTTTAACATCAAATATCCGGCTTAACATACTCCCTAACAGCGCAGAATCAGTTAACCAAAAACTATGAATAATATTTACATTATTCTTTCGGTTAATTTTTATAGAAAAATATAATGCTAAAAGCCATGTAAATATTTTAGAAGGTTTAGAATTATTTTTTCCTCCGCATGAAAAAACAGAGATGTCATTCCAATTATAAATATTTTTTTTATAAGGATAATAAAGGCTTATTACAGATATTTTAAAATCTGAAGAATTAGTTTTAAGCGCTTTTAATAATTCCTGCATTGGCGGAATGCAACTTGTATCAAATTCATCCTTTGGAAATCCAGGAGTAATTACAAGAATATGCATCGTTTATTTTTAATTAAATATTTTATGGAATAAATTGAAAAGTAGCAATATAATGATCTGCACATCTATTAAACGGAAATTTTCTAGACAGAATATCTTCCAGAAAATTTAAATAATTATACATTGAAGGATGATCAATTGAAAATTTATTAGCATAAGGAGGCGGACTTATTGCTGACAATCCTAGTACTTCAATTAATTTATAATTTTTACCCAAAGTATGTTTGAGTTTTTTCAAACTATGATAATAAGTTTTAAATTTTATTCCTTCGACATTTGCAAAAGTGCCGTTTCTGTTAAATCGTCGGAAAGCAAATCTAAAATTCATTTTTAATGAAGATAATAATTCCCAGAGACTTATCGGAGGCATTATTACCAATGTTATTTTACCTTTAGGTTTTAGAAGTGCAGAAAAATGTTTTGTCACTTTAGACAAATCATCAACACAATTTAAACCGCCGAAATTAGAAAAAATATAATCGAAAGGTTTTATATTTAATTTATCTAATTCAGTAAATGACAACAACCGATGCGAAATTTTATTTTGAAGATGGAAAGAATTTACTTTGGCTTCTAGTTTACTTAACATCCCTTCCGAAATATCGATTGCTTGGACATAGAAACCATTTTTTGCCAGGAAGACTGCATCAAGTCCGGTTCCGGAATTAAGTTCTAGAATTCTATCGCCAGTCCTCAAATGAATAAGAAGATGTTTTCTTACAATTAATCTCATCCTCTTTAATATTTCATTTTGTTTTTCATATTCATCGAATATTTCGGATTGACGATTAAAAGCTTCTTTAACTTGTTCAAACATTTTTAATTTTTTTATTCTTAATTTAACAGCATTCTAACAATATAATCTGTGACTTAAATGCTGGATTTCAATTCAACAAAAATTATTAATGGAGTATATTATTTGTCAGAAAATAATACCGATATTTTTGATGAAGATATTTATCTCCAGGTTAGGAAGCAAGAAGGACGACTTTATACCGATTCAATTTTAAAAAGACTTCCACTAATCAATAAAGATCATCCATTATTTGAAGAGTGGTGTGTAAGAAAAAGATCCGCAAATAAAATTGCGAAGTATATTTCCAATAAAAAATATAATAATCTATTAGAAATAGGCTGCGGAAATGGCTGGCTTTGCAACTATATTTCAGAAAGATGCGGATGTTTTGCAATTGGTATTGACTTAAATAAATTTGAACTAGAGCAAGCAGCAAGAGTTTTTGGAAAATCAGAAAAAGTTAAATTTATTTATGGGAATATTTATGAGAATATTTTTCCGCCAGCCTTGTTTGAAATAATAATATTTGCAGCGTCAATACAATACTTTAAAAACTTAAATTTAATTATAACTTCAGTGCTTCCATTATTAAAACCAAAGGGAGAAATTCATATTATCGATACATATTTTTATGATAAGGCTGAAATTGAAAATGCAAAAAATAGGAGCGACGATTATTATAAAAACTTAGGTTTCCCTTTGATGTCAAAGAATTATTACCATCATTCCTGGGATGAACTAAGCTACCTAGAATATGATGAAATAAATTTTAGTAATAATAACTTTATTAAGGTTTTGAAGAAATTAAAAATATCAAGTAATGCAAAATTCCCGTGGATTATATTTCGCAGTAAATAATTGTAATTATGAATATATATTTTATCTCCTTTGAGTGAACATATTTCCCTATTTAATTATTTATCACTAAATGTTTTTCTAATGTTTTCTTTGCTGTATTTACTAATGAAATGCTTTTTAATTTTTTCAAAAGGAAAATTTTCTTTATCAATCATATATTGCAAACCGAGACCATCACACAAAGCTGCAAACATTCTAGCTTCCAAATGAGCATTTTTAATCCCCACCGATTTAAACAATTTTTCAATATTATTAATAAATTTATTCGCAAATTCAGCGCTCATCGCTTGAGCCGTTTCTAACATTTCCGGCTGAAGTGCAAGGCTTAAATACAAACGCCAATATTCCTCATTATTTTTTGTCATATCAAAAGAGGCTTCAATTAAATATTTAATTTTTTCATATGGGTTCTTAATTTTTGCTAAACCAGATTCTAAAAATCCAGTTGCATCAAATGCCTGCTGAAATAATGCTTCGACAATTTTTCGCTTACTTTCAAAATAATTGTATGCAAGTCCTTTAGAAATACCGGCATCACTAGCAATATCGCTGATAGAAGTTCCGTGAAATCCTTTGTTTGCAAAAAGTTTTAAGGCACTATTCAATATTGAATTTCTTGTTTTTTCTCTTATTTCTTGGTTTTGTAATTCAGTGCGCGGCATAAATTAATTATATAGTTAAATAATTTTTTTAATTGAATAAACGGTCAATGAAAATTTATCCTTTAATATGATATTAGTCAAGCAGCATTACTGTTAAAGCTAAATCCCTCTTGACAAGCAAAAACAATTATATTATTTTTGATTGAACGTTTAGTCAACCATAAATAAATTGAATTTAATTATGAAAATAATGCTTAAAGCAATTCTGCTAGTAATCTTCAATATTATAATTATCTATTCTCAAACTGCGGAGGAAATAGTAACAAAAGCTGAAAATGATATTAAAGGGAAATCATCTTATGGAACAATTGAAATGGTAATTACGACACCAGATTATACGCGCTCACTAAAAATGAAATCGTGGTGGATTGGAAATGAGAAAGCATTAATTTCTACAATCTTCCCTGCTAAAGAAGCAGGAAATAAGACGTTAAAAATCGGCGATGAAATCTGGACTTACTTACGGAATACGGAAACTACGATTAAAATTCCTCCGTCAATGATGCTTCAGTCTTGGAACGGTTCAGATTTTACAAACGATGATTTAGTACGTGAATCAAATTTGATAAAAGATTATGATTTAAAAATTTTAGCAACTGAAGATATTAATAATGAAAACTGCTGGAAAATTCAATTAATACCGAAACCTGATGCACCAGTTGTTTGGGGAAAAATTTATTATTGGGTACGCAAAGCAGATTACCTACCTTCAATTGTTCAATACTTTGATGAAAAGGGAAAAATGGTAAGATATATGGTTTATTCAGACATAAAAAATTTTCACGGCAGAATTATGCCGTCCAGATGGGTTATGTACAACGTTGCTAAGAAAGGCCATTCAACATCCATTATTGTTGATGATATGTATTTTGATACAAAGATTCCTGATAAAATATTTTCTTACCAAGAGCTAGAAAAAGGGAATTAATAATGCTATTAAAATTGGCATGGCGAAATATTTGGAGAAATAAAAGGAGATCGTTAATAACGCTAGCAGCTGTTGTTTTTGCGGCAGTAATGGCCATTGCAATGCGCGGAATTCAGCTTGGTACTTATGAATTAAATATCAGATCGGTTGTTGAACTATTCTCAGGCTATCTACAAATTCAGAATAAAAATTATATTGATAATCCTTCTCTATCCTCAAGTTTTTCAGTAGATAAAAATATAGTTGGTGTTTTAAAAACAACTAAAGGCATTGATGGTTATGCGCCAAGAATTTATGCTGATGGGCTAATCAGTTTTAAAGATAATTCCCGTGGTGCTGCAATTTTCGGAATTGAACCGGGAAAAGAAAAAATAGTTACTACTTTCGTACAAAATATTAATTCAGGTAAATTCTTTACTTCAGATTCTTCAAATGAAATTGTTGTAGGCGATCAGCTTTTAAAAAACTTAGATGCAAAAATCGGTGACGAAATTGTTTTGCTTGCTCAAGGATATGATGGAACACTTGGCAATCAAAAATATAAAATTGTTGGAACTGTAAAACTAGGAGTTCAAGAACTTGAAGCATCTATAATCTTTATGGGCTTGAAATCCGCACAATCATTATTAGTAATGGGAAATAAGGTAAACGTAATAGCAATAAAAGCAAATAATTTAAACAACCTAAAAGAAATTAATAATTCACTTTCAGAAAAAATAAAGGGAACGAATCTAAAAGTTTTAACATGGAATAAAATAAATCCGGAACTTGAACAGTCAATTCAACTAGATAATGTAAGTGGAATACTTTTTCTCGGAATTCTAATCGTAATTGTTGCATTTGGAATATTGAACACAGTCTTAATGTCAGTTATCGAACGATTTAGAGAATTTGGAGTTGTACTTGCAATTGGAATGCCGCAAGTTAATCTAACGTATTTGGTTTATATCGAAACTTTGCTTCTTACATCTATCGGAATAATTATCGGAAATATTTTAGGAATAACCGTAAATTATTATTTAATAAATCACCCAATAATTTTCGGCGGAGAACTAAAGCAACTTTACGAGATTTATCATTTTCTCCCGCAATTAAAATCATCGTTGGAGCCATCAATTTTCTTTAATGTTTCCTTATCAATATTAATTATATCATTGCTTTCTTGTTTGTACCCAGCTTACAAAGTGAACAAGCTTGAACCGTTGAAAGGGATAAGACATACTTGATAAATTTAAAATTATAAAGATATAATTCATAATCAGAAATCGGAATTCAAATTTAAAAATTGAAAAATTAGAAATAGAATGTTATTAAAATTAGCTTGGAGAAATATCTGGAGAAATAAACGAAGATCTATAATTGTTCTCGTTTCAGTTGTTGTTGGATTAATTGCAATTGTTCTGGAAGACGGATTATCAAATGGAATGATGCGACAAATGCTTTTTAACCAAATCAATCTTGATATTTCACATCTGCAAATTCACAAAGCTGGATTTGACCGCAATAAGATTGTAAAAAATTTCATCCCAGATTACAAAAACGTTGAAATGATTCTCAAATCAAATCCGGAAATTAAAGCTTACAGTAAAAGAGTTTTTGCTAACGGAATTTTAAGCAGCGCAAATAATTCTTCTGGAGTAATTATCTATGGTATTGATCCGGAAGAAGAAGCGAAAGTATCTATTATAAAAAACTCTATTGTAAACGGGAAATATTTAACTACATCAAAAAGAGAAATTATAATTGGGAAAAAGCTTGCAGAAAAATTAAGAGTTGATGTGGGAGATAAAGTTGTAGCAATGTCGAATACTTTAAAAGGCGATATAGGTTCTGATGCATTTAGGATAGTTGGAATATTTCAAACATCAAGCTCTGAGTTTGATAAGTTTGCAGTGTACATTCTTGCAAACGCAGAACAAGAAATGCTGGGCATCGGAGATAATTATCATCAGTTTGCAATAATAACAAAAGACTATAAACAAGTTACAACACTGAAAAATAATATTGAATTAAAGCTGGGGAAAAATTATGAAGTTTTTTCTTATCGTGATATGCTGCCGATGTTGATTTATCAAATGGAGATTTATAAAGAATCTATGATGATTTTAAATATAATAATTGGCTTAGCATTAATCTTTGGAATTATAAATACAATGCTTATGTCAGTGTTTGAAAGAATTAGAGAATTCGGAGTGCTAATGGCAATTGGAATGAAAAACAGCAGGCTTTATCTGATGATATTGTTTGAAGCATTTATTCTGGGTTTATTCGGTACAATTGCTGGTTTAGCTTGCGGATTGCTGATTGATATTCCACTTGCTCATTCCGGAATTAATTTAAGCGTTTTTGCCTCCGGATTAGAATCATTCGGCATCGGTGCAGTAATATATCCGGTTTTATCAATTGGCAATTTAATAAATGCTGCATTGTTCATGCCTTTTGTAGCAGTGCTGGGAGCTTTATATCCGGCATACAAAGCCATAAAGCTAGAACCGATTTACGCAATTAATTATGTATAAAGTAAGAGAAATTTTGGTATAAATTTCCCCTAGGAAAATTTGGAAATAAAAATGGAAATATTAAAAGCAGAAAACTTAGTTAAAGTTTATCATGATAATGGAGTACCAGTAAATGCATTAAACAATATTAATCTTACAATAAAAAAGGGTGAATATGTTGTTATTGCTGGACCATCCGGTTCAGGAAAAACTACTCTGCTAAATCTTCTTGGTGCTCTTGATAAGCCGACTGAAGGGAAAATTTATTTTGAAGGTGAAGATATAACAACAAAAGAAAAAAGTGAGCTTTCAAAAATAAGACTTCATAAACTGGGATTTATTTTTCAAGCTTACAATTTAATTCCTGTTCTTACAGCAATTGAGAATATCGAGTTCAGCATGATGCTGCTAGGTGTTCAGGATAAAGTAAGAACAGAAAAAGCTCTTTCTTTAATGGATGAATTAGGTATTAAAGAATTAGCACATAAGCGTCCCAATGAAATGAGCGGAGGCCAGCAGCAGCGAGTTGCAGTTGCACGTGCGATCGTAAATAATCCTTCGCTTGTGCTTGCAGATGAACCAACAGCAAACCTAGATTCTGTAACTGCCGGGCATTTGCTTGCACTTATGGAACAAATGAATTTAGAAAAGAATATCACATTTATTTTTTCTTCACACGATAAGCAGGTAATAGACAGAGCAAAAAGATTAATAATTCTGAAAGATGGAAAGATTGAAAATCAATAAAAAGATGTTCTGTTTAAGTGTTAAATTATAAAATCAATGAATCGATTTCTAATTTTAATATTGTTTGTGTCAATTTCATTTGATTTTTCTTTTGCACAAATAAGTTATACTTTCTCCGGTTACATAGTTGATCTTCCAACTTATTCAATAAACAACAGAGAACTTTCCAGCCTTGCCGGCATTGACCAAAATCAGTTTCTTAATCTCACAAGATTAAGACTGCGCCCGGAAATTCATCTTTGGGAAAGCAGTAGAATTAATTTAGAATATGAAGCTGATATTCTTTACTCAAAACAAAATCCTTTTTCATTGCTAAATCAAACGAGCGTAAGTAGGCAATCTGTAAATTTGAAATGGCAGCTTGTTAATCAAAATAATTTTAACGTTACTCATTATATTGATAGGCTATTTTTTCGGCAAGATTTTGAACAGGGAAATATTATTATCGGAAGGCAAAGAATTGCCTGGGGAGTTGGAAGAGTTTGGAGTCCAACAGATTTATTCAATCCGATTAATCCAGCAAATTTCGGAAAAATTGAAAAAGACGGCGTTGATGCAGCTTCATTAACCTACATTTTTGGAAATTTTACAGATTTAAATTTAGTCTATAACCCTCAGGATAAAATTGTTAACAGCAATGCCGGATTTAGATTTAGAACAAATTTTTTTCAGTATGATTTCGCATTAGTAGGCGGTTACTTCGATAAAAGAATTATTGCTGGCGGAGATTTTGCCGGGAATTTTTTTGACGCTGGCATTCGAGGCGAAGGAATTATTTCGATGAATAAAGAAAATCTAAACAATAATTTTGTGAAATTAATTTTCGGAATGGATAATCAATTCACTTCAAGGCTTTACGGAATGATTGAATATCAATATAATGGCGAAGGAACATTAGACAAGTTTAATTATAATCTTTTGGGATTGCTTGAAGGTAAAATTATCAATCTCAGTCGCAATTACATAGTTGGAAGTATAAGTTATCAAATAACTGCGCTGCTCACGGCAACAGTCTCTAACAATTCAAATCTTAATGATGGAAGCGGCTATTTAAACTTAAATGGAACTTTTTCGCTTTCCGATAATTCTTCACTTTCTGCAGGCGGATTAGTTTCTTACGGAAATAGATTTTCAGAATACTGGTATTATCCGACTTCATATTATATTGAAGCTGAATTGTTTTTCTAAATAACCACTTTGAAATAAAAAATCCTTAACCTTAAAACAAAGGTTAAGGATTCGAAATAACTGATTTTTAACAACAAAATATTTTAATTATTTCCATCTCTTGGCGGACGGTTCTGCATTCGATTTCTTCTTTCATCTAGCATCTTTTGGAATTCAACTTTCTGTGTGTCAGTTAAGATACTTTCAATTGCAGTATTTGAATCAGTCATAATTTTTCTCATTGCATCTCGTCTCTCTGGACCTGTTACATCCAAGTTTTTTGCTTTATCCATTGATGCTGTAAGAATAGAATCGACTTTAACAGTTTGTTCATCAGTTAAAGATAGCCTTTGTTTCATTTGATCAACTCTATCTTTTACAGAAAAACGACCTTGCGCGCTAACTCCGGCAACAAATAAAAGTATAAAAGCGGTAGATAATAATAAATTTTTCATTCCTTCCCTTTCAGTAATGAATTAAAAATAACTGTTTTCTTTTTATACTGACTTTGGACAATAATCCAAATCATAAAGTTTAATTAAAAAGAAGTGCTTTTAGAAAATTAAATGAAGATTTAAGTAATGATAATTTATTAATTAAGTTTTGACCCATTTAATAATTGCTTGGAAAGCAATCCTCTTATTCAGTTGGTTTATAGCAACTATATAATGTTCTAGATCTCCAATTACATTTTTATACAATTCTAATTTATCTCCAAATTTAGTTTCAGAATTAAAACTCACAGTTAAAGATTTAATCTTGTAGTTTTTATGAAAATCTAAATCGTAACAATTTTGAATGTACTCAATGTATTTAGCATTATTAACGTGCTCGTTAATATCAATATCTGTATAATCAACTTGTTTATATAAAAATGTTTCTTTTGAATTTTCTAGATTTATTTTCTCAGGCAGAACATTCAATGCATGATCATTCGGAGAATATGGAATATTTATTAAAAATTTATTTAAATCATTAATTCTTTTTGTTTGTAAGTTTAACAAAAGCCATGCTGATGATGCTTTTCCATAGATTTCTAAATTACCATCTGATAATATAAAGTCTCGAAGTGCATATAACTTATGTTTACCTTTAGGCCAAGTTTTAATATTAATTATGTCCTCAAATTTTGGATAATTTTCAAATTCAATTTTCATCCAGGATAAAACCCAAAATAGACCTTCGGTTTGCAAAGCTTTCCATCCGACATTCAAATTATCAGCATGAGCAGAAGCAACATCCTGCATATAATTAAAGAAAGAACTTAACTTTAATCGATTGTTAGAATCAACATCGTAGGCTCGCACTTTAAGGGATTCTTCCCAATGAGATACCATAGTAAATATTTTATCTTGTTATTTTGTTATCAAAATTAAAAATTTTATAACAGAATTCCCTATTCACTTGAATAGATTAGTTATAAATTATTTTACGAAAAAGTATTTCTGATTTTTATCAAGTTTTATTTATTGCGGATATGCATCCCACAATGCAACAGCATAGGCGCCGGCACCAAAGCCAATCATCGGGACAGCACCATCATAAAAAGATGTTTTTCTGTTATATAATTCCGGTATCAAATTGTAGTTCAGAGCAGCTTGATCGGTTACCCAGTTTACTAATTTACGTGCACCTTTTTGATCGCCGAACTTATGCATTGCTGATGCGGCACGTAAATCCAGCAGGATCCATTCTGCTGTTTCGTACCAATCGCCTTTGTTGATTCGTGAGAAACCGTGTATTCCGCCTTTTACTCCTAAAATTCTCTGATATTCATCCATCTGCGAATGGAAAAAATTTTTATCCCTAAATAATCCGAATCCAAAAGCCTCAAAAGTTCCGCCGTCAAAATAATCGTATGCGTTAGAATCAGTTGCTTCAACATTTCCTTTTATGAATCTATTATCAACAACCAATTCATTTCTTATTCCGCTGAGAATTCTTTCATAAGCCTTATTATATTTTTCAGAATCTCCAACTTTTAATTGAGATGAAAGCTCAGCAAAATCTCTTAGTCCAGCAGCGCATGCAATTGAAGTATAGGCAAATTGTTTCCCTGGAAGATGCCGTTCCCACGGACCGGAATCAATTCGAATTACATTGTTTGTATCTATACAATGAATAATCGGATCAGCAACTTTCGAGGCGAGCAGTTCATAATTGTTTTTGAAAAAAGCTGTGTCCCCGCTGCGATGCACGTAATCGCAAAGCGCTGTTAAAGAAAGTCCGAACCCGTCTAGTTCGATGTTTGGTCCTTCATCATTATAATCGGACTCTTCTATACCATCGCCAAAATATCGGCATACGGAAATTTGGTACGGTACGCCTACTCCGTAATCTTTACCGTCTTTAAAAACGTAATGAACATAATGGCTCGATTCGGTATGAAGCATAAACGAAAGAACTCGCCGCGCTTCATCAAATAAACCGAGTCTGCTTAATCCTAAAGTTGAGTAGCAGCCATCGCGGACCCAGCCTATATTCCAGCTACCCGGGGGAAGAGAAGCGAGAATTTGTCCGTGTGATTTTTCAAAAACTCCTTGCTGCGGAATCTGCGCCATTTTTAAAACCGAAATAGATTGCTCGAGCACAGCACGTTGTTTCGCTGAAATTCCTTTCGGCATTTTAGCTCGTGCAAAAACTTTCTTCATGAATTTGATTTCATCATTAAGTAAAGTTCCATTGTTTGCAATCAATTTCGCTTTTGCTTTTTCGACTATTTGATTTTCTGTTTGAAGCGAGTCGGTAAAACTTAACAAAAAATATTTCTCTGCTCGGTCATTCGGTCTTTTAAATTCTGCAGAGTCAATCAAGACTTTAGTTTTCTGCAATAAATATTTTATTGTGCATCCATCAACTTTAGAACGCTGACCGTTAATATCTATATAAAAAACTTTATCTTCGTTTGTAAACGAAGCAAAGTAATTTACTTCAACTTCCGGATATTTAACCGTAATTACATGTGTGTTATCTTTATAAGAAGTATTCAATGGTTTCGAATTTGTATTAACCGAAACCATTCTTAAATAGGGATTTACATAATTAGCAGAATCATATGCTTTAAAAATAAACGGACTTATATTTTCAATATGAGCACGCCGGACATCATAAACAGCTTCGATTAATCCGTTCGACGTTACAAGCTGATAAAATGATTTCTTCGGACCAACTGGTGGATTAAATTCTTTCTGATAATCTTTCTCGTCATATACTCCAACAGGACCATAAACAATTCCTCCTGGACCGCCCATATCAAAAACTCGGACTGCAAGTACATTCTCTTTTGTCAAAAGACTAGTGGGAATTTTATAAAACCGCATTTTGTCGTAAGCAGTAGAGGCGTGCGGCGGGAAAACTCCCATTCCGCCAATACGAACTCCATTTAAATATGATTCATCCGCATCATCAATTTTCCCTAAAATGATGTAAGCACTGTCGCCTATAAATTTTTTCTTTAAAGTGAAATGAGCGCGATACCATGCAATTCCATCGTAGCCGTCAAAGCCTTGGTGTTCCCAATAATCGGGAACATCAATAAATGCCCATGCATTATCGTTAAACTTCGGATTTTTATATTCCGGATTATCTCCAGTTATAAAATGCCAGCGCTCCGGTAGAAGGATCGTCTGCGCTAAACATGCTGCATTAAAAAAAAGAAAGGAACAAACAAGCAAATTTTTTAAAAGCTTCATACAAATAAGTCCTTTCGATTGGAAAGAGAAAGTGATTTCTTAAAAAATTATTGTGGGAGTTCTGATTTCTTCTGCAAATATACACTATACCATCCTGCAAACAACGGCTCGTAGGGAAAAGCATAAATTCTTCCGCCAAAACCTATCAGTCTAATTGTCACAGTATTAAACTGAAATACCGGAACCGAATCATAAACATTTTTATTAATGTTTACACCGTATTTTAATGCAAGATCAGCTACATAAGATTTTATTTTTTTTTCGAATTCAATATTCTTCATAACATCTTTAAGCTCATCTTTAATTTGCGCAAAAGAAGTATCTTTATAATCATCGGCATTCTGAACATCCACTAATTTCAACAGCGCATAGCCATCGCTAAGTCTAACCGGACCATAAACTTCTCCGGCTTTCATATTCTTAACAATCTTTTTGATCTTTCCGATTGTGCCCTTTTGCGTCGGCGGCAAATAACCAAGATAACCGCCTCTCTCACGCAGTGAATCAACTGTAGAATATTTTTCAGAAACTGTTTCGAACGCGACGTGATTATTCAATTCATCTAACGCTCTCTGAACTGTCTCCAGGCTGTCAACAAGAATTTCCTGCACATCAAATCTTTCTTGCGGGAACATGATTTTATGATTCTTCGAATAAAATTCATAAGCGTCAGCATCGCTTATCTTAATCGAGTCTTGAATTTTTTTCATCAATCTTTGAGAAAGATAATAATCCTCCCAAAGGTCCAAATCATTTCTAACCGATGGTTCTTTTTCCAGATTTTGCCGCAGACCTTCACGTGCCAGCAACTCGCTTTCAAGATAATTCTTCACATAACTATTAAAAGCTTTCGCAACGGTTTGATAATCCGTTTTATCAACTCTAAAACCGTTTATC
>DAIEML010000070.1 GCA_027349615.1 Ignavibacteriales bacterium
GCGCCTTACTTCAGAACTGCTAAGGGCTAAGCGTTACGCCCTCTCGATTTCCCTTGCGATGATTGATGTTGATTATTTTAATTCGATTAATGATTTATCGGCAGACTTCAAGCAATCTGCAAACGGTAAAATTAATTTATCAGGAAAGTTTTACTACAAGAAAGAAAATGATTTAAGACTTGAGTTAAAAAATTTAATGATAGTCTCTGACGGTACAACTAATTGGAGCTATAATAAAAAAGAGAATAAATTAATTATAAGTAATTATGATCCAAGTGATCCTTCAATGATTTCACTTAAGAGAATTATAGATGAATACCCAACCAAATGCACAGTTACAGATGAAATGGAAAATGGAAACAATGTGCTTGTGCTAAAACCTGGCAAGCCTGGAATGAATTTTAAGATTGCAAAACTTTATATTAACTCAGAAGATTTAGTTCAAAAGATTATAATGACTGATCAGAATGATGCACTGATAAAAATTGAGTTTACAAATTATAAGCTGAATCAAAAATTAAATAATTCAACATTTACATTTATCCCGCCAAAAGGAAGTAAGGTTATTGACCTCCGATAAAAAACCGACGGCACAGCGAATTATTCATTCGCTGAAGTATGTGCTATCTTTTATTCTTGCCGGAATATTTTTATATATTGCTTTCCGCGGCGTTGACTTTGAGCATGTTGTTAAAACAATTTCCGAAGCTTCAATAATTTGGATTATTGTATTAATAATTTCGATGATTTTTTCTCATTACCTACGCGCTGTCCGATGGAAAATTATCTTAAACTCTGTAAAAAAAGATACATCGATGAAAAACCTTTTCGGTGCATTGATGGTAGGATACGGAGTTAGTTGCGTTGTTCCAAGAATGGGAGAAATTTCCCGCGCAGTTGTTATCGGAAAGTGGGAAAATTTATCTCGCTCTTCAATGTTTGGCACTGTAATTCTTGAAAGAATAATTGATGTTATTTTTCTTGGCCTTGCAATTTTAGTTTCCGTTTTAATCTGGAGTGAAAAGCTATACGTAAGTTTTCCATGGCTTAAATTAACCATATACATAACATTATTTATTATAGCATTTGTGGTAGCGTTTGTTTATATGCTTGTAAGATTTAAAGAAAGATTTTACGGACTTATTATAAAAGTTATCGGCAAGTTTTCAAAAAAATTCGCTCATAAAGCAGCGTACATTTTTGATATGCTTACACAAGGATTTGCAAGTCTTAAAGGAGTAAAAAATTATTTTTATACAATAGTTCTCAGCGCATTAATAATGATTGTGTACGCTTTAAATGCTTATATCGGGTTTCTAACCTTGGGAATGCAGAATGTTCAGCATGTTTCATATTCGATGGCTTGGGTACTTATGAGCATCAGCGCAATCGGTGTGGTAATACCAACGCCTGGTGCAATTGGTTCCTATGAAACTTTAACAAAAGCAGCGCTTGTTTTATTATTTGGTTTTGGTGAATCTATAAGTTTAGCTTATGCTATTATAACACACATACTTTCATATTTTTTATTTATTTTCTCCGCACTTTTTTTCTATTTCATATTGAACAAACAGCACGAAAATCTATTTAAAGTAATGAAAACAGATTTAGAAGAATTATGAAATACTCATTCACATTCATTTTAATGTTCTTTATTTCGGTAATTTCGTTTGCCCAGAATAATATGGAGAAAGCAAGATTTGATTTTCGAGGCGGAATGGGAATTTCTTTCATTGCAATTCCTTCTCTTACAGATTATCTAAATTTGAATTTTACAGCACCAGGCCAGCGGCTTGCAACTTTTGGTTCAGCTGTTAATTTTTCCGGAGAAGCAGGCTATTTATTAAATGAGCATTATGAAATTGGAATTGAAGTCGCATACTTAATCAATTCTTATAATTATTCTTACAGCCTTGGCGAATACAGATTAAACTATGGAATAATAATGCCTTCAATTGTAAATTATTATGTAATTAGAGGAGAAGGGTTTGATTTTAAATTTGGCGGCGGCATCGGTCCGCGTTTTGTAAGCGCTGTTCAGCAGCTTCCGGGAACACCAACAGCACAAACTTATACTTCAACAGGCTTTGGATTAATTTTAAAAGCTGACGGAAACACTTTACTTAGCGGAAATCTTTATGCAAACATTGGGCTTGATCTTAAATATAATTTTAACGGCGAACCTAAAAGCGGAAACCAATATTTAGTAAATAACGCATATAATCAAAACGTAAACTTTAACGCTCTTTCCGCCGGATTAAGGCTTGGAGTTTCATATATTTTTTAGGAGGTTTATTTGAATATTTTTGAAGCGATTCTTCTCGGAATAATTCAAGGCTTAACAGAATTTTTACCAATCAGCAGCACAGCGCATTTAACAATTGCCGCTAAGCTAATGCGAGTTATTCCAGCAATGAGTGATAATGAGTGGACTGCCTTTATGGCTGTTATACAATTAGGTACAATGCTCGCTGTATTAATCTATTTCTGGAAAGATGTTTGGGAAATTATATTTGAATTTTTAAATCAAAATCTAAAACAGAAAGTAAAATATACCGATCAATCGCTTAACTCAAAATTAGGATGGTTAATTATTGTAGGTTCAATCCCGGTTGGAATAATTGGTTTATCATTTAAAAAAATTATTGAAGGCGCATTGACAAAAGATCTTCATGTAATTGCTTTCAGCTTAATCGGACTTGCAATTATTCTTGCAATTGCTGAAAAAACTGCAAAGCTTAAAAAAGAAATGAAAGACATAACAAAGTGGGATGCGTTTTGGGTTGGTGTGGCACAGTGTTTTGCGCTTATTCCAGGTTCAAGCAGATCAGGCACCACGATAACTGGCGGCTTATTCCTTGGAATGAACAGAGAAACAGCAGCAAGATTTTCTTTTCTGTTAAGTATTCCGGCAGTGCTTGCAAGCGGTTTGCTGGAACTTTATGAATCAAGAAAATTTTTAAATCCTGACATGGCAATACACTTGATTCTTTCAACAATATTCGCTTTTATATTTGGTTATCTTTCAATTGATCTTCTTCTAAAATTTTTAAGAAAAAACACAACTTTTGTTTTCATTTACTACCGGATTGCTTTAGGAATTATAATTATAATTTTACTTTCTTCTCACGTAATTCTTCCGTAGGAGTGGTTATGAAAAAAATTTTTTTATTTCTTTTTTTAACTTCGCTTGTATTAGGTTGCAAGCAGCAAAAATCGAACGGACAAAATTCAATGAATGATTCAACTATAGTTGCAGTAATAAATACAAACATGGGAACTTTCGAATGCCAATTGCTTCCAGAAATTGCGCCAAAAGCAGTACAAAATTTTGTCGGATTATCTGAAAAAGGATATTATGATAGTTTAACTTTTCACAGAGTAATTGATAAATTTATGATTCAAGGCGGCGACCCGAATGGAAACGGAACCGGCGGGCAAAGTATTTGGGGCGGAGTTTTTGATGACGAGTTTAAGCAAAATTATACTTTTGATTCTGCCGGCGTTATGGCAATGGCTAACCGCGGACCAAATACAAACGGAAGCCAGTTTTTTGTTACTCTTGCTCCTACGCCGTGGCTTAATTATCATTTTACAATTTTTGGAAAAGTTATTGGCGGAATGGATGTGGTAGAAGCTATAGGAAAAGTTCCGACGACTAAACCTTATGATATGCCTGTTAAACCGGTGATAATTGAATCAATAAAAATTGAACACCGGCCAAAGAAATAAATAATTACTTTTTATTTTTCTCTTTTCCTTCAGCAATAAATCGGGATTGATGACAAAGCAAAAAACTAATATACCGGCAATTGGACAAATTGCAGCAGAGTTAAAGAACGGGAAAATACTTCCCGTTTATTTTTTCTTTGGAGATGATGCTTATTCCTTCGATGCCGGATTAGCTTTAATTGATAAAGCAGTATCACCTTTTATTTCATCTGATTTTGACAAAGAAACTTTTTATGGCGAAGATAAAAACTTAAGCGATATTTTAAATGTTGCATCTGCTTTTCCATTCGGTTCCGGTAAAAAATTACTTACTATTAAAGATTTTGAAAAAATTAAAGATAAAAAATCACTCACAACATATATTAATTCGCCGCCGGATTTCACGGTGCTTGTAATTATTCATGAAGGTAAGATTACAAATTTTGAATCGGAACCATATAAATCATTAATTAAAAATAATTTTATCTTTGAATCAAAAGAATTAAAAGGTGAATATTTAGCAGAATGGCTAATAAATTTTACAAGGAATAAAGGGAAAATTATTTCTTCAGAAAATGCTCGTTATTTGATTGACGTCGTTGGCGAAAATCGTGAAATGATTGAAGCTCAGCTTGATAAAATTTTTATCTTCTTAAATGATGAAAAAGAAATTACTTTTGATTCGATTAAATCACTTTCAACAAAACTAAAAAAATATACAATTTTCGATTTGCAAAATGCAATTGGAAGAAAAGATAAAGAAGTTTCATTAAAGATTGCATTAAATTTATTTGAAAATGGTGATGGATTAATAGGAATAATTGCAATGCTGACGAAGTATTTTGCAGGACTTGCTCAGATTACCGAACTTCAAGAAAAAAAAATTCCGATTGATGCCGCGGCTAGAATTGTGGGCACACATTATTTTTATTATAAAGATTACCAAAAAGCAAGAACAATTTATTCAGACAAAGATCTTTATAAGGCTGTTAACGCACTTCTAAAAGCAGATACTTCCATAAAAACAACTTCAGCCGATGAAAAAACAATTTTAGTTATGCTTATTTCAGAAATACTTAGCTAAAAACTTATTAAAACATCCTGTTTTGCAAATTTTTGCGTGTTAAATTCTTTTGAAATTATCGCTTATCTTTCCTATATTTATGCTCTATTTTTCAAAAAGTTATATAAAATTTTAGGTTAGTTAAAATGAAACAAGGAATTCATCCCAATTATAGACCGGTAGTTTTTCAGGACGCTTATTGCGATTTTGCTATTTTAACCCGCTCTACAATTCAAACAAGCGACACAATTAAATGGGAAGATGGAAATACTTATCCTTTGGTAAAATTAGAAATTTCCAGCGGTTCCCATCCTTTCTTCACCGGCAAACAAAAACTGCTTGATACTGCAGGCCGTGTTGAAAAGTTCAAGAAAAAATATTCGAAAAAGTAATATTTTATTTCCCATTTGTTTTTTTGAAATTAAAGAGCCAGATTTTACTGGCTTTTTGATTTTTAAACGAATTGAGCAGCAAACTTTATTATTAATATTTAATACGTAAAGAACGATCATTGGAGATTCTTACAGCAAAAAGTATTAAATTATTTTACAAAAAATTAGCAGATATAAATTTATGCAGCTTTGTATATTTGAAGATATTAATTACGAAAAGCTTGAGCCTTTAATTTTTTCTAGAACGACATATGATTTGGTCTGCGGTATAAATACGTTAAGAGAAAAAATATTAAGAGCTTATCCTGGTGTAAAATATTCACTTCACTGCAGATCTTATTTAACAACCTTTTTAAGATTTCAGAATCCCGGAATCGAAATAAATAACGTTGAAGATGATGAATGTTTATTCATTAATGGAAATATTTTAGCTCCAAGAAATTTAGCTGATATAATTCGGTTTAATAACAACAAAAATATTTTATATATGAGCGGAGAAGCTATTGTTGGCGCTTATGTTTCAGGAGAAAAATTAAGAGAGGTTAAAAATCATTTGCATGAACTTTTAAGCGAAGCAAACTTTAGCGGTTTGCCTGTTGAAAAAGTTGAAATTAAAAATATTGAATATGTGTGGGATTTAATAAATAATAACGGAAAAGAATTAATTTCAGATTATGAATTTTTAACTTCAAATGATAAGAATAAAATAAAAGGAACAATCTTAGAAGGTGCTCATCTAATTGAGAAAGAAAATATTTTTATTGATGAAGGCGCTCAAATAAAATCCGGTGCAATTTTGGATGCATCGGAAGGACCGATATTTATTGACAAAAAAGCAACTGTGTTTCCAAATGCTGTCGTTGAAGGTCCGGTTTATCTTGGTGAATCTGCACAGATAAAAAGCTGTGCAAGAATTTATGAAAATGTTAGTATCGGAAAAATTTCCAAAGTCGGCGGTGAAGTTGAAGATTCAATTATTCTTCCATTCACAAACAAACAACATTCAGGATTTATCGGACATGCATATCTTGGCAGTTGGGTAAATCTTGGTGCAGATACTAACTGCAGCGATTTAAAAAATAATTACGGAAGCGTAAAAGTGTATGTTAATGGCGAAGTTGTAAACAGCGGTTCGCAATTCCTTGGATTAATTATGGGCGATCATTCCAAGACTGCAATAAATACAATGTTTAACACCGGAACAGTTGTGGGATTTTCTTGTAATATTTTTGGCGCTGGATTTCCGAATAAATATATTCCTTCATTTTCATGGGGTGGAAGCGATGCAGTTACAACTTACGATATAGAAAGAAGTATTGAAACAGCAAAAAGAGTTATGGCTAGAAGAGAAAAGACTATGCATGAAGTAGAGGACAAATTATTTAGAAAAGTTTTTGATATTACGAAAAAGGAAAGAAGAAAACGAGGTTATCCTTATTAATGAAATTGCTTGAAGAACATAAAGTAGAAAATTTATATGAAGGAGTCCGAGGCCTTGCAGTTAAAATATTAAATAGAGTTGAGCGAACAGACGCTTATCTTGAAAAACTTCTTGATAATGAAATGCGTAACAGTGAATTAAGCGGGCAGGATAAAGCACTTCTTTACGAAATTGTACACGGAGTTATAAGATGGATGGGAAGGCTTGATTGGGTTTTAAATGGATTTTATAAAGGACAATTTTCTAAAGCTATTCCAAATCTAAAAAATGGATTAAGAGTAGCTTTATATCAAATTATGTTTCTTGATAGAATTCCTGATCATGCCATTGTGAACGAAGCAGTTGAGTTCGTTAAAAAATTACAAGGCCAGAAACCGGCTGATTTAACGAACGCCATTTTGCGAAATATAATTAGAAGCAAAAATGCAATTCGTTATCCCGATCCCGAAGAAGATCTTATTGGTTATTTATGCGCTTATTATTCACACCCTTCATGGATGGTAAAAAGATATTTAGAAAGATTCGGTCGTGAGGCTACAGAAAAACTTTTAACCGCAAATAATGAAAAACCATACTTGACTTTAAAAATCAATGCACTAAAAACTAGTCCGGAAGATTTTAAACATCTCTTACATTCTGTTAATTTAAAATTTATCCAAGGAAAATATTTGCACGAATTTTTTCAGCTTCAAAACCTTACTAACATAACCGCATGGGATTATTATAATCAAGGTTATTTCAATGTTCAAGATGAAAGTGCTGGTCTTGCTTGTAGACTTTTAGATGCTCAACCTGGAATGCGAGTTCTTGATTTATGCGCTGCTCCGGGAGGAAAATCAACATACATAGCCGGGCTTATCCACGACGAAGGTGAAATTATTGCTTTGGACCGTTATGAAAGCCGATTAAATATTATGCGCAAAAATATGGAGCGGCTTGGTATTAAAAGCGTTAAAACTATTGAAGTAAATGCTCTTGATTATGAAGACACAAAATTTGACCGCATATTAGCCGATGTACCTTGTCTTGGTTCGGGAACACTTTCTAAAAAACCGGATATAAAATGGAAGAAAGATGTTTTTGATCTAAGAAAAATAAACGAACTTCAATATGAGCTTCTCGTAAAAGCATCGAATCTGGTTAAGGATGGCGGTGTAATCGTTTATAGTACCTGTTCAATCGAACCGGAAGAAAATTTTGAATTAGTTAAAAAGTTTCTAAGTGATCATCCCGAATTTAAGTTAATAGACGCTTCGGAATTTTTTAACAAAGAAATTGTTGACGCAAATGGATGCATTCAAACTTTGCCTCATGTTCATCATATGGATGGAGCTTTTGCGGCAAAGCTTGTTAAAGAAAGATGATAACTAAAATATTATTTTTAAAATAAAAATTCATATAATCTATGTTAAATAAGTTTGCCGAAGAACTTAAAGAAGCCCGCATTAAAAGTGAATTAACACTTGAACAAATTGCCGCAAAAACACGAATTGATTTAAAATTTTTAGAAGCGATTGAAAATGGAAATTTCCATTTTTTGCCTGAACTTTATGTGAAAGCATTTCTTCGTGAATATTTTAATCTTGTCGGATTAGATGAACAAACTTCTTTTAAAAAATTTGAAGCTGCAAAAAAGGGTAAGCAGTATGATGAATTGGGCAACACCGAAGATGATCAGAAAAAAACAAAGCTTGAAAAAGAAGAACCAAAATTAAAACAGCCAATAATTTCTTCTATTCCAACTTATGAAACATCAGAGTCAACCCGCCAAACTCAGGAAGGATCATCAAAGATTGACAAAAAAAATATGATGATTGCTGCAATTAGCGGCGGAGTTGTAATTATTTTTCTTATAATATATTTTGTTTTTATAAAGGGAAGCTCAGATATTGTTGTAACTGAGAAACCGTATTCAGAAGTCCAGAGCGAAAGCACTCAAAGATATACACAAGAAAACATAACACCTCAAACAAGTGATTCAACTTATGTTGCTTCTTCAGACAGCCTCTCTCTTATCATTGAAACAAACGATACTTCATGGATAAAAATATTATTAGATGGAACTAGAACTGAAGAGTTCAATCTTTTACCCCATGCGGTAAAAGAAATTAAATCATTGAAAAATTTTCAGATAATAATCGGCAATGCAGCTGCCGTTCAAATTAAGCTTAACAATAAAAATTTAAATTTCACCGGTAACAAACATGAAGTTAAATTCATTTCTGTTGATAGTACCGGATTAAAATATCTTACAACTCCCCTTAACTTTTAGTTTTTATGCCAGGAAAAATTGAAAAAAAAATAGAAGACCTTCGCGAAAAAATAAGGGAAAATGATTATAAATATTATATTCTATCTGAGCCTTCGATTAGTGATTTTGAATATGATCAACTTGTTAAAGAACTTGAAAAACTTGAAACAGAAAATCCACATTTAATTACCCCGGATTCACCGACGCAAAGAGTTGGGAAAGATCTTACAAAAGAATTTAACCCGGTTACTCATAAAGTTCCGATGCTTAGCCTTGCAAATACTTATAGCGAAGAAGAACTTTTTGACTTTGATAGAAAAGTTAGAAATGGATTGCCAGCCGGTGATAAAATTGAATACGTTGTTGAACCCAAAATTGATGGCGCTTCTGTTAGTCTAAATTATATTAATGGAATTTTAAAAACTGCTGCTACAAGAGGCGATGGAACGGTTGGTGAGGAAATTACCGTAAATGTAAAAACTATTAAATCGGTTCCTTTAAAATTAAAAAAATTGAAGTCGCCTAAATACAAGTTAAATGATTTTGAAGCTCGCGGCGAAATATTTATGAAGGTTAAAGACTTTTTGAAATTAAATAAAGAAAGAGAAGAACTTGGTGAAAAGCTTTTTGCAAATCCCAGGAACTCTTCGGCCGGTACGCTTAAGCTTCAAGATCCAAAAGTAGTGGCAAAGCGCCCGCTGAATATTTTTCTTTACATGCTTGTAAGCAACGAGGAAGAATTTGATACTCAATTTGAAAATTTAAAAATTCTAAATGAACTAGGATTTAAGGTCAATAAAGAATATAAGCTTTGTAAAAACATAGATGAAGTTTTAAAAGCTTGTCATCAACTTGAAGAAAAAAGAGAAACTTTAGAATATGAAATTGACGGCGCGGTAATTAAAGTGAATTCAATTCGTCAGCAAAAAATTCTTGGAAGCATTGCAAAATCCCCAAGATGGGCAGTTGCTTTCAAGTTTAAAGCTAAGCA
>DAIEML010000071.1 GCA_027349615.1 Ignavibacteriales bacterium
ATCTTACCGATCAAATAAATGATGTGCATGAATTAAAAGGCGGTGTTGAAGCTGACATGAATACACTTTCGTATGAAGATTTTCAAGTTTTAGTTGATGCTTCAACCGGTTACAAACCGCAAATGCCTACACTAGGTGATTTTGATTACAACGTATATAAAAATCATCCTTATCAACTGGCTGCTTATCTTCAAGATAAAATTGAGTTAGATTATCTAATTGTAAATGTCGGAGTTCGATTAGATTATTTTCAACCAGACGGCGAAGTGTTAAATAATCCAGATAATATTTCGGTGCTCGATTCATTATCTCCACCATTCCCTACAGGATATTTTCATAAAGCATCTGCAAAGTACCAAGTCAGTCCGAGAATTGGAATATCATATCCAATAAGTGCAAGAGGCGCTGTTCATATTTCTTACGGACATTTTTTCCAAGTTCCGCCATATCAATACCTTTATAAAAATCCTAATTTCAGAATTCCTCTAACAGGCAATTATCCGGATTTTGTAGGCAATACAATAGGAAATGCCGATCTTAAACCACAAGAAACTGTTATGTATGAAATCGGCTTGCAGCAGGAGTTAACCTCTGAAATAGGCGTTGATGTAACTGCATATTATAAAGATATCAGAAACTTGCTTGGAGTTGCGCTTCACGTAAAAAATAATTTTAAGAAATTTGCCGAATATATTAACACCGATTACGGTGCGGTGACAGGCTTTACAATTTCATTTGATAAAAGATTTGACGGAGGATTTGGTGCAAGCGTAGATTATACTTATCAAGTAGCTAAAGGCGATGCGTCTGATCCGAATGCAGCATACAATTTAGCTCAAGCTACACCGCCGATTGAACCAAATAAACAACTTGTTCCTTTAGATTGGGATAGAAGGCATTCATTAAATTTCACAATTACAGCAGGCACTCCAGATGATTTTATAGTTAGTGCTGTAGGACAGCTAGGCTCCGGACTTCCTTACACGCCGTCATATCAAAATCAAAGAACCGGATTAGAAAACAGTTCTAACAAACCAACATTTTTTAATGTTGATATTTATTTTACCAAGTACTTCAAATTTTTCGGAACCAATTTATCCTTGTTCGCAAAAATTTATAATTTGTTTGATACACCGAATGAACTTGATGTATTTACAGATACCGGAAGAGCAGGCTATACTTTGGATGAAACCCGGCCTCAGGCACCTCCGCATGGTGTAAATACAATTCAAGAATTTTTTACCAGGCCGGATTTTTATTCTGCGCCAAGACAAATTTTAGTTGGAGCTTCAATAGATTTTTAACAAAAGAATTTTATAAGGTATGATGCCGTGAAAAACTTTCGGATAATAAAATTTGCTATTCTATTTATAGGAATATATCTATCAACATTTACAGCTGCATTAGCTCAAAAAATAGTTGATACGCATAAAGGCAATTATACAAATACAAAAATGGGAATGATGGATGGAAATTTGGTTCAAACTGTATTTTATAATTTCGGTGAAATTGCTGATTGGCAGAATCAGCCGACATTAAGCGGAGTTTGGCCCAAAGGCACCAACCATACATATGTAGACGGCGTTGCAGTTATTGTTCAAGCTGAGGCTAAAGATAACAAAGGAGATGTTTTTCATCCATTAGAAACTAATTATTATGAATATACAAGATATAATCCTGCAACCGGAATTACATACGGATGGTGGCCGCTGCCTGGCTATGCTAATCCAAATCAATCAAGCGTAGCAAGGAGCGATGACCCTACAACCTGGCCCACGACCTGGCCGGACAGACCATCAGATTGGAATGGGCAATGGGACGGCTTTTTTGGCAAGGGAATAAGAAATGCTGACCTGGAATCTTATTTTGTATTTGATGACAATATGGATAGAGATTATATCAACAAATTTCAATTCTATCCTGATGCTGAAGATACAACGAGGGGCGGCTTGGGAATGCAAGTCCATGGGCGAGGTTTTCAATGGTCGCAAGTTTTAGCTGAAGATGTAATTTTCTGGTATTATGAAATTACAAATATGGGAACAGCAGATTATCCCAAAACTTTATTTGCACAGTATGTTGATTGGGGAATCGGCGGACATGATAACTCCTCTAATAATGCCGGAGACTATGATCAAACACTTAATATTTCTTATGCATGGTCAACTGTTGCATACGGAAGCCCAGGGCATTGGAGTCCGGTTGGTTATGCCGGTTACGCATTTCTCGAAAGCCCGGGAATTGATTATGATATGATCGATAATGATCACGATGGAATGATAGATGAAACAAGAGATGATCCGGCTGAAACTTGGCCGCGTTATCCTCAATTGCACGGACCTATATTTGAAGCAACATCTCCTTATGCTGCAAAAATTGAAAAACTTTACAATGCTCAGCCAGTAGCTCCAGGCGGTGTTAAGGCAGCATTTATTGCAACTCATGATACTGCAAAATTCTTAAATTATTTCAACTACCAAACATTAGATGATGTACCAGCGATAAAAATAAAACTTTGGTGGCCGGGTGATGAAAATGGTAATTGGGATCCAGAGCATGATGACGTAGGCAGCGATGGCTTAGGCCCATTCAGTCCAGGCTATCCCGGACCTGACCAAGATGGAACCGAAGGAAATTTAAAACCAGACCAAGGCGAACCGGACTTTGGTATTTTGGACAAAGATGAGTCCGATCAATTAGGATTGACAGGTTTTGCAATTTTCGCTGTTCATACTTATGACATGAACAATGATGAAAGAAATTGGAACGCACTTTCTGCTTTACCTTCGCCGCACGGACAATCACTTGTTGGTGTAAACCTCGGTAATTTCTTTTCAAGTTACTTGTTTCATATGGATGGAAGAAACACTTACTCAATGCAGCAAGGGCAGCAAGAAGAAACCGGTTCCACTCAACGCTTCTCAATGGCGCTTTTATTTGGAATAGATCAGAATGATTTATTCAGAAGAAAGAAAACAATTCAATCTATTTATAACGCCACATATAATTTTGCAAAACCCCCAGATAAGCCAATTGTAACGGCTATACCAGGCGATCACAAAGTAATTTTATATTGGGACAGCAGAGCAGAACATACCTTCGATGCTTTTTATCAGAGAGTAAACTTTGAAGGTTACAGAATATACAGATCGACGGAACCGAATTTTATTGAAGATCAAGTAATTACAGATGCGTACGGCAAAGCGACTTTTAGAAAACCAATAGCCCAATTTGATCTAAAGGATGGCGTAACCGGATTGTTCCCGATTGATGTTAACGGGGCTATGTTCGATTTAGGAAACGATACTGGTATTCAACACTCATTTATAGATACTAACGTTGTTAACGGTCAAACATATTACTATGCCGTTGTTGCTTATGATAAAGGATTTTTGACAACAAACGTTAACGGCCAAGTACAAGGAATTCCGCCATCAGAAACGACGGCAATAATAAAAGTAGACATTAATGGAAAAGTTACTACTGATGTTAATACTGCTGTTGTTACTCCAACTGCACCGAGTGCTGGATATGTACCGCCGGAAGTAAGTAACTTTAATGCAAGCGGTCCTGGAACCGGCTCTATAAATATTAATATTCTTAATGCAGATTCAGTAAAAAATTATAATACATATCGAGTTGTTTTTAAAGAAAGCACACCTTTCCATGATGATCCAAATCCTTCATACTCATTAATTAATTATTCGACAAACGATACTTTAATTCACTATACTCAATTCGACGGAAATCAGATTCAAACTTCTGTTGTCGAAGGATTGAGTGTCGGATTGAATAACGATACAGCAATAACAATTGATCAATCAAATACAGGATGGAAATCAGGAAGCAGTAATTACATAACTCAAGTTGGTTTTGATTCGAGATATGCGGCTTCTTATCAAGGTCAGCGCGTAAACTTTCCTGCAGATTTTGAAGTTCAATTTACCGATCCGGGGAAAGGCGATACTTCTTACCCCGCAACAGTATTTTCACAACCAGAGGTAACAAATATTATTGTTAAAGATGTTACAGATAATATTCCACATATGCAGTTTATATTTCAGGATTTAAATAACAACGGCAAATTCGATGCTGGAGATGCATTATTTATTATTGCAGGTGATTCATTAGGCGCAAGAGTTACAAGTAATTTAAATCGGCATGTCGGATGGTCGTTTTCTTTGTTCCAAGATACTTCAATTGCCGCAGCAAATCAAAAAGCTCCTCAATCCGGGGATGTATTTAAAATTGCAACTACAAAACCTTTCAGGAACGGAGAGTATTATCAATTTACTACTAAATCTGCATACTTTGATAAATCAAAATTTCTTCAAGATTTAAATGATGTAGCTGTAGTACCAAATCCATATGCCGCAGCAGCATCTTGGGAACCAACTACACAGCAAGTAGGCAGAGGCGAGCGAAGAGTATATTTTATTCACCTTCCGGCTAAATGTACAATTAGAATTTATACCATCAGCGGAAACCTAGTGCAAACAATTTACCATAACAGCACTTTAGCAAACGGCCAAGAACCTTGGGATCTAACTTCAAAGGATGGAATGGACATAGCATTTGGAATTTATATCTACCAAGTTGATGCAGGATCGCTGGGACAAAAAATCGGCAGGTTCGCATTAATTAAGTAAAAGCTTTTGCGAACTAGAAATGATATAGAGGTATTTATGAAAATAAAATTTTTACAACAAATTAGTTTGATGATTTTGGTATCCACTTCATTAATATTTTCACAAAGTAAAAATTTATCCAAAGTCGGAACTACTGCAGCAACTTTCCTTGAGATTGGAGTTGGAGCGACAGCAACCGGTATGGGCGGTGCGTATGTTAGTATGGCAAATGATGCTACATCATTATATTGGAATGTGGCGGGAGCTGCTAGACTAAGTCAATACGAAGTAGATGTTGTTCATACAAATTGGTTAGCACAAACAAATTTGGATTACGCAGCTTTAGTTTTGCCGTTGGAAGAATTCGGCACTTTGGGATTTAGTTTTACATCGCTATCAATGCCGGATGAAAAAGTAAGGACAGTAGATCAGCCGGAAGGTACGGGAGAATATTTTAGCGCCGGTGATATTGCTGTCGGTATTTCATATGCAAGAAGTTTAACCGACAGATTCTCTGTGGGATTTACGGCAAAGTATATTGAAGAAAGCATCTGGCATATGTCCAGCAGCGCATTTGCAATTGATGCCGGCACAGAATTCAGGACAGATTTATTTGGCGGAATGGTAATCGGCGCTTCGATTTCAAACTTTGGGTCATCAATGAAATTACAAGGAATTGATACGCGTACATACAGCAGCGTTGATCCTTCGCAGCTGGGAACAAATGATCAGATTCCATACAGCATTGATTTAGATTCGTGGAACTTACCTTTATTATTCAGGATAGGAGTTTCGACCAACGCAATCAAAACGGATGACTTCCGCTGGACGGTTGCAATGGATGCATTGCATCCAAATGACAATTATGAAAGCATGAATGTCGGAACAGAATTTTCTTATAAAGAATTTTTATTTCTTCGCGCCGGATATCAATCGCTCTTTTTAGTCGACGGCGAAGGGGGACTTTCGTTTGGAATCGGCTTAAATTCAAAAATGCTATTTAGCTCGGATATAGTTAGATTTGATTATGCATACAGAGACTTCGGCAGATTAAATAATGTAAATATTTTTTCGGTAAGCATTAAGTTTTAATTTACCTAATGAAGAAGATTAGATTTAATTCATTAATAATATTTATTCTCCACATTTTTCTTTTAACTTCAGGCTTAATTTACGGCGGTTCAAAGAAAAACTCTTCCAAAATTAATTTTGATTCTGCTTACCATACCACTAAAGGAGATGTTATCTTAGCAAAAGTCGGAAACAAAAAAATTTCAGTAAGAGAATTTTTAGCAAGCTATGAATTTGGACCAGCATTTACCAAGCGTGAAAATAATTCCAAGCAGAAATATTTGAATTACATGATTGATGAAAAACTTTTAGCGTTAGACGGCTATAATCAAGGTTACGGAGATTCTTCAAGAGTTAAAAATTTACTTTCTGCTATTGAAGGAGATTTAGCAACCAACCTAATGTTCTACAAAGATATTTTCAATAAAATAAAAATTTCGAATTCGGAGATCGATGAAGCATTGGCGGAAAAGAAAATTACTTACAGCATTAAATGGATATTTGCACTGGATAAAGACAGCTTGAATTTTTATTTAACCGGTTTGAAAAATAAAATTTCATTTGACTCATTATTTAATGAACAGCTGAAAGATTCTGTTTACAAAGATCAGCGGACAATGCTAATGGACAAATTTAAATTGAGAATGAGAAATCCGGAAATGCTAAGTGTGGTTGACAGCTTAAAAGTTGGGGAAGTTTCGCAGCCGGTTCACGGCCCGGACGGCTGGTATATAATTAAACTAAGTGATATTTGGAAAAATGAAATAACAACGCAATCAGAATTCGAAAAAGAAAAAACTGATGTGCTAAATGCGTTAAAGCTTAATCAATCGGATAAGCAATCAGATTTATATGTCAGAACTTTAATGCTGGAACATAATCCTGTAATTCAAGGAAAAGCTTTTGATATTCTTAGATCATATTTGGGAAATTATGTTTTACCAAAAAATAAATTTGATTCATGGAAGCTTGAAGATAGAATGAAGAAGGAGCTTACGGATTTTAAAAAACTTTCAAAAGAACAATTCAGCAAAATGTCTTTAGTAAGCCTTAATAACGGCGATCTTTCGCTAGATGATTTTTTGAATTGGTATAAGATGAGAGATGAATATTTAAAGTTCGATGAAACAAACTTTAATAACTTTTCAGCATCTCTCGAAAAATTAATTTGGCAGATGGTAAGAGATCATTTGCTGGTAAGCTTGGCATATTCAAGAGGATTTCAAAATTACGCGATTGTTCAACAGCAAGCCGATTGGTGGAAAGACAAAATAGTTTATGCAATGGTTAGAGATAATATTGCCAATGCTGTGGGATTAAATATTGAGCTTCCGACTTCGGTTAAAAATAAAAATAATGATAAAAAGCAGGAACTGATGGAAAAAACTTTCCGTAAACTTCAGCAGTTAAAAAAGAAATATAAAGTTGAAATAAACGAAAAAGTTCTTGATGAAATTAAAGTGCAGGATTCTGACAATCCGCGCGCTGTTGATTTTTATTTTATAAAAAAGGGAGGAACATTTCCTCACCCTGCTTATCCGTCGATCGATTATTCCTGGCAGACCTGGGAATAATAATTCAGTAATTGAATTTTAATTTTCAGTAATTGTGAATTAGTGTTTTATTATTAGATGATAAAATATTTACATACTATTTCATTCGTAATTGTATTTGCACTTTTGCAACTTTCCTGCAGCACGAAAAGTGAAAGAGTTGCCAATCAATTAATTTATTGGTCAAGCAATAACACTCAGGAGATTGATTTTGCAAAATATATTGTTGATAAATGGAATAAAGATCATCAAACACAGCGCGTTTCTTTTCAGCCTGTTCCTGAAGGGCAATCAAGCGAAGAAATTATCTTAGCGGCTGTTGTTGGAAAGACAACCCCAGATATTTATTCTAACATGTGGCAAGGCGATGTTGAAGATTATGCAAGGGCTGGTGTTTTAGTTGCTCTGGATACATTAAAAGGATTTAAAGATTTTATTTATTCTCGATGCGACAGCGCGGTTGTAAAAGAAGTAACAAGTACAGACGGCCATATTTATCAAATTCCCTGGAAAATAAATCCAATTATGCTGATTTATAATTCCAACATTATAAAAAATTTAGGATTAAACGGACCGCCAAAAGATTACAGTCAGTTTGATTCAGCTTCAGAAAAATTTAAAGATGAAAATATAAACTCAAACGGATATGTTACTAAATGGTTCGGATATTCTGAAGTACTTGTAACATGGTGGCAAAGATTTTTCGATTTTTATCCGCTTTATCTTGCAGCTTCCAACGGAGCTCCATTAGTAAAGGATGACAAAGCCGCATTTGATAATAAATATGCAGTTGAAGTATTTTCATTTTTACAAAATCTCTACAAGCAAAATTATTTTGCTAAAGAAAGACTTTCTGCCAGGCAAGATGTATTTCTTTCAGGTACAATTGCATCAAGATTTACCGGGCCATGGGAAATTGCACACTCTGAAAAATTTAAACCGAAAGGATTTGAATATAATTTTTCACCAATGCCTGTGCCAGATAATCATGCTGGACCGGTTTACACTTACGGCGATCCGAAAAATATAGTGATATTTAAAACTTGTCCCAACCCGGAGCTTGCTTGGGAGTTTATTCATTTTATGATTGATAAACGGAACGATTTAAAACTGCTTGAATATACAAATCAATTACCGAGAAGAAAAAATTTAGAAGCAGACCCAGAGTTTTCAAATTACTTTAAAGATAATCCTAAGATGGTTGAATTTGCCAAGCAGTCAAAATTTGTAAGAGGAATAGACCAATACACAAACATGACGGAAGTGTTTGATATTATTTCGCAAGAGTATGAGGCTTGTGTAATATACGGAAAGAAATCACCGGCGGAAGCAATTCATGAAGCAGCGAAGCAAGTTAATTTACTTTATTTAAAATAAAGAACGAAGAATGAAAACTAAAAAACTAATGCCGTATTTTTTAGTGTCTCCGTACATTCTTCATTTCTTATTGTTCATTGCATTCCCGGTTGTTTTTTCTATTGTTCTTACATTTAATAAATGGAATATTATTTCTCCGATGAAATACATCGGGCTTTCAAATTATGCCAGACTATTTCAGGATAAATTCTTTTTACAGTCTTTGTTTAATACGATAATATTTTTAATTATTCACATTCCATTGCAGATAGTGATTGCACTTTTCCTTGCCGAAGTACTGAATCAGAAAATAAAATTCAGAGGATTTTTTAGAGCGGCATTTTTTCTTCCGGTAATTGTATCAGGAGTTGTTGTGACCATTCTCTGGCAGCAGCTTTACGGATTTGATACCGGCTTGTTAAACAGAATTCTAATTGCGCTTGGTATCGGCCGCATCGGCTGGCTTGTTGATCCGGCTTGGGCAATGCCTTCAATTGCGATTATGGCTACGTGGAAGAATGTCGGACTATATGTGATTTTATTTTTAGTCGGACTTCAAACGGTGCCGTCGCATTATTATGAAGCCGCAGACCTTGAAGGCGCAACGCATTTACAAAAATTTTTCAATATAACTTTGCCTACAATCAATCCAACTATTTTTATGGTTGTTGTGCTTTCAACTATCAGCGGCTTTTCTTTGTTTATTGAACCATATATTATGACAGGCGGCGGGCCTTTGAACAGCACGCTTTCGGCAGTGTTATATATTTATAAACAAGGATTCTTTTACTATCATATGGGATATTCAGCCACGCTTGGATTATTCTTTGCGCTATTAATTTTGAGCGTTGTTGCCATTCAGAAAAAATTTGTTGAAAAAGAAAAATAATTTTATGAAAAGAATTATCTTCTACATTTTATTAATTGCCGGAGCGCTGATATTTTTATATCCTTTCATCTGGATGGTGATTGCTTCGTTATCTCCGGAAAATCAAATTGGAAATCTTACTTTCCTTCCAAGCAAATTAACTTTTGACAGCTATATACAAATGCTAAGTAAAATTCCGATTGGAAGATCTTTTTTCAACAGCATCTTTGTTTCTTCGGCGGTAACATTAGGGGTTTTAGTTTTCGGCTCAATGGTCGGATATGCATTATCAAAACTTGAATTCAAAGGACGCGACTTAATTTTTTATATA
>DAIEML010000072.1 GCA_027349615.1 Ignavibacteriales bacterium
GGCATTAAACAGCTTTTATGCAGCAACGCAATCAAAATAAGGAGGAAAGATATGAAAGGCGCAAAAGCATTAACAATTACTTTTGATGACGGCCCAAGCGCTGAATACACTCCGCAGATATTAGATGAATTAAAGAAGTTGAATGTTCACGCAACTTTTTTTGAAATAGGCGAGAACATAGAAAAAAATCCATCGCTTGTAAAAAGAATTTGGGATGAAGGAAATTTTATAGGCAACCACACATTTACTCATCCGAATATTGGAGCGGTTGGCGATAGACGCGCAAGGCTTGAATTAAATACAACTCAGCGGGCAATCCAAAGTATACTCGGAAGATCATCAATACTCTTCCGCCCTCCGTATAATGCCGATGCCGAGCCTGTCAGTGCTGAAGAAGTAAAGCCGATAATTGATGCATCATCGCTTGGATACATTACAATTGGCGAACTAATTGATCCGCAAGATTGGAATTTATGGAAGACAGATGAGAACGGAAATCAAATTCGCAGAACTGTCGATGATATTGTTCAATCAATTTTTCAGCAGGTAAAAAGCATTCAAGGGAAGGTTATTCTTCTTCATGACGGCGGCGGCGATAGATCGAATACAGTTAAGGCGCTTGATATTATTGTACCGGCTTTAAGAAAAGAAGGTTATAAGTTTGTTGATATAACTGAAATTGTCGGCCAGAGCCGCGATAAGATTATGCCCACGTTAAGCGCAAAAGATCAAGTGCTTATCGGATTAGACAAACCGATGTTCAACACCATTTTTACTTTCGAAAGAATTTTAGGATACGCATTCATCATTGCAATCATTCTTGGAATCGCACGGGTGTTATTCATTACATTTCTTGCTTTAATTAAAAAAATAAAATGCAGAAAGAAAATTTTTAATAATGATTACAAACCTGCCGTAAGCGTTATAATTGCTGCTTATAACGAAGAAAAAGTAATAAGCAAAACTATCAACAGCGTTTTGAAAAATGACTATCCTAATCTTGAAGTAATAATTGTTGATGACGGTTCAACTGACAAAACGTTTGAAGAAGTTAAAAATAATTTTAGTGCAGATGAAAGAATAAAATTAATTCGTCAAGCAAATTCAGGAAAAGCTGCGGCGCTTAATAATGCAATGATAAACGCACAAGGTGAAATTTTAATCAGTCTTGATGCCGATACTCAGATTTCCAAGGAATCAATTTCTCTTTTAGTAAGGCATTTTGAAGATCAAAAGATTGGTGCAGTTGCCGGCAATGTTAAAGTAGGCAACAGAATTAATTTAATAACCCGCTGGCAGGCAATTGAATATATCACCAGTCAAAATATAGATCGACAAGGCTATTCACTTCTGAATGCAATTACTGTTGTTCCTGGTGCAATTGGTGCTTGGAGGAAAAAAGCAATTCAGAGTGCAGGCGGATATATTCCCGATACTCTTGCTGAAGATATGGATTTAACCTGGCGGTTAAGAAGAAATAATTGGAAAGTTGATACTGAAAATAAAGCCATTGGTTTTACTGAAGCTCCAGATTCGATAAAAACATTTTTCAAGCAGCGCTTCAGATGGTCGTTCGGAACTCTTCAATGTTTATGGAAACACAGGAATGCACTTTTCAATTACGGCTGGTTTGGATGGCTTGCACTGCCGTCGCTTTGGATTTTCCAAATTCTTTTTCAGATAATTGCGCCATTAGTTGATATTCAAATCACCTATACATTGTTTCAATTTTTCAGGGCTTGGATTATGCAAGGGCATTTCACTCAAGACTGGCAGCCGCTGCCGCAAACTTTACAGCTTTTAGAACAAACAGCTTTCTTTTACGTTTTACTTTTTCTGATTGAATTTATCGGCGCATTCATCGCATTTAAATTTGATAAAGAAAAGCTGAGACTTCTTTGGTGGCTTTTCCTTCAAAGATTTGTTTACCGGCAATTGATGTACGCTGTAATTTGGAAATCAGTTTCATCTGCGTTTGTTGGAAGAAAGCAAGGCTGGGGAAAGCTTCAAAGGAAAGCTACAGTTACTGCTTCTAACAAATAATCAGCAGACTTTTTTAACTGCCTCAATAACTTTTTTATGAACCTCCGGATGAAACGGGCTCGGCACTAATTCATTTTCATCGGCAAGCAATGAGATAACTTCGGCAGCAGCAATTTTCATTTCTGAAGTTATTCGTCTTGCATTTTTTTCTAAAGCAGCTTTGAACAATCCCGGATAAGCAAGAGCGTTATTAATGCTTTTTCCATCCGAAGCAAAAGCAGCTCCGGCATTTAATGCTTCTTCGGGAAAGATTTCTGGAACAGGATTTGAAAGCGCTAAAATAATTTGCCCTTTCCTAATCATCTCCGGTTTTATCAAACCAACAACACCGGTTGTTGTTATTACAATTTCCGATTGATTGATTGCATCGTTGAGCTCTGCGGTTTTACCTCCAAGTTTTTCCAACCGATTTCTTGAATCTTCGTTTATATCGCTGCCGATAACTTTCAATCCGTAATCAATTAAAAGCCTAGCAATGCCTAATCCGGCGGCGCCAAGGCCAATTTGTGCGGCTTTGAGATTTTTATCTTTCAGATGGCCGGTTTGCTTAAGAGCGCTGATAACAGCGGCTAAAACAACTGTCGCTGTTCCATGCTGATCATCGTGCATCACAGGTTTGTTTAATCTTTTTATCAACTCGTTTTCAATATAAAAACAATCCGGAATTCGGATGTCTTCAAGATGAATTCCGCCGAAAGTTTGAGAAACTTTTTCTACTGTATTTATAAATTCATCAGGATCTTTTGTATCAACCAAAATTGGTGTCGCACTTATCCCAACAAACTGATCGTAGATAACAGCTTTCCCTTCCATCACCGGCATTGCTGGTAGAACTCCGATATCTCCCAAACCAAGTACCCTTGTTCCGTTAGTAAATATTCCAACACTGTTTGAGATGCTTGTATAATCTCTTGCTTTTGCAGGATCAGATTTTATTTCCTGCGAAATGCGAGCAACTCCAGGTGTGTATATATAGCGCAAATCCCAAATTGTATTTACATCAGTTTTTCTTCCTGAATGAATTTTTCCGCCTTTGTGCCTTTCATAAACTAAATCTTTGTAAGAAATAATTTGTGCTTCGGTTTTTTCATTTATTGCCTTGATTAAATTTTTCAAATTTTCTTCATCAAAAACAGAAACCGTAATTGTACGAAGCGAATATGTTTTACCAACCCAATCCGTTTTTATTTCGCCGACAATTGCGCTTTCCTCGCCGATAACCGTAAGCAGCTTTCCAAGTGCTCCAGGCTTGTGTATAGACTTTATTTCAAATTGAATATCCCATTCTGGGATAATTGGTTTCTTTTCCATAAACATTAATAAATTATATTTATAATAAAGATTGCGAAAAAAGTAACAATATATTTTTCAAAAATGAAATTCATTTTTCATGAGATTTCCTTTCTCTTTTGAAATTTTTTAATGTATTGTTCGATATTAAATTTCCTTTTGCAGCCATTGCGGTTCATATAACGAATTTTGCCAAATACCGGGCGTTCATTCCATGCCCTATCATGAACACCGCCAATTGCCCATGCGCAGCCTGCATAACCATTTGGATCGCGACCATCAAGTTCATATTTATCATTTAAATAAATTGCAATTCTTAATGCTTCTTCCGGAGTTTCGCTCCATTCTAAAATTTTCTTTGCCCAGTACATCCGCATATAACCATGCATTTTCCCGGTATTTATTAATTCAATTTGAGCAGCATTCCATAGGTCTTCGTGAGTTTTTGCGTTTTCAAATTCTTTTGATGAATAAACAAATTCGCGTTCATCTTTTCTGTGTTCATTTAAAGTTTTTTTTGCCCATGGCTGAAATCCATCAAACAAATCGTAGTTAGAATTGTAGTAACAAAAATTATCAGCTAATTCCCGGCGCACAATTAATTCTTCTAGAAATGATTCTTTAAGATTATGCGGAATTACAATTTGCTCTAATGTTAAAGCAATCCTTTGAGCTGAAAGCTGCCCAAAGTGCAGATAAGGTGAAAGATTTGATTGTGAATTTTTTGTCGGATCATTTCTTTCAACATCGTATTTAAATATTTTTCCAGAAAAAAAAATTTTCAAAGCTTTTTTTGCAGCAGATTCACCTGGCTTAATCCAATCAACTTCTTTAATTGAAAAATCTATCTTTAATTTTTTCAGCAACCCATTCCAATCAGTTTTAGATTGTAATATCGGCAAGAAATTTTTCATTATTTTTAATTCTGGAAATTCTTCTAAAAAATCTGGCAAAGCTCTATGAATTTTCGGCCTGATTGTATATGCGCCGTATTCTTCCTTTTTTGAAACATAAAAGCATGGAACAATATTGTGAGCATCAACTTCATATAAAGGAATTTTAATTTTCGATTTGATTTTATTTTTCCACTCTCTTTTTATTTTTAACGGATCAAAATCCGTCACTAAAATTCCTGCATCAGTTTCTTCAATCAAATTTGGAATTGTTTTCAGAGGCTCGCCGGTTAAAAGGATAAAATGGATTTTATACTTAGTTAAATTTTTTTCAACTTCTTGAAGTCCCTTCAGCATGAATCCATATTGTCGGATGGTTGCGCCCAGAAATTTATTAACAAGATTAAAAACAACAATCAGCGGTTGATTATTTTTAATTGCAAGTTCTTGTGAAAATATTAGCGCCCAATTATCATTTACTCTTTGATCACGGCTCATCCAATAGATTACTGGTCCAGATTTTTCTCCACCATTATTTAGTAATCTGATTCTATTAGAATTCATTTTTTAAATTTTATTTTTAGAAATGATTTTCCGCAAAAAATTATTGTTTTACTGGAACAAGAAGTAGAGGAATTTTACTTGCCTTACTAATCTTTGGCGTAATGCTTCCTTCCCAAAACGCATCTGCGCCTTTTTTACCATGAGTTGCAAGAATTATTAAATCAGATTTGAAGCGTTTTGATGTTTCTATTATTGCGCTAGCCGGATCGTTCCTTAGTGAGCCCGTAGTAACTTTTAAATTTTGCTTTACAAGATTCTCTTTCAGCTTATTTAAATATTCTTCAGTATCTCCAACAATCATATCCATCATTTTTGAAGTCGTTCCAGGCAGCAAACGATTGGCCGCTGTAAAACCACCAGACATATTTCCGAATTGAGGAATAGCTGAGAATAGATGTATAGAAGCTCCACACAGCTTTGCAATTACTGCTGCAAAATCCAAAACATTTTCGTGTTCCGGATTTCCATCAAGAGGGATTAAAAAATTTTCAAATTTACAGTCTGAAATTTTTGAGCCCAATAAAGGATTTATAAGCAATACCGGAGTAGCACCAAGAGAAATTACTTGCTGTGCAATTGATCCAAAAAGTAAATGGTGAATTCCACTGCTGCCGTGAGTACACAAAACAACTAAATCTTGATTTAACTCCTTTGAATGTTCTGAAATACTTTTAGCAACATTTTTAACACTCGTTTCATGAACGTGCAAGTTAACATGAATGTTTTTAAAAATATCCAATGATGAAATTGATTTTAAATACTTTTCTGCTTGAACCGGTTTCGTAAGATGCTGCTGCCCATGGATTTTTTCAGGCGCATCAGTTTCAATTATATGAAGCAACGTGACAGATACATTTAATTTTATTGCAAGCTGTGCAGTAATCGGAAGTACAGACTCAGCTAACGATGAGCCATCAAGCGGAACTAATAAATTTTTTATGATTAAATTATCCAACAAACAGAACCTGATATATTAAATAAATATTTAATAAAATAATTAAAGCAGCAATAAAAGTTACTGCAAAAGTAGTTATTTTTTTATTAACAAGAATTCCCATAATATCTTTTTGGCTTGTGAATTTTACTAATGGAATTATCGCAAACGGAAGGCCAAAACTTAATATTACCTGGCTAATTACCAATGTTCTAGTTGTATCAAATCCAATTGCAATAACCGCAAGAGATGGAATAATTGTAACTAATCTTCTTAACCAAATTGGAATATGTTTGTGCAAAAAACCTTGCATCATAACTTGTCCGGCGCTGGTTCCAACTGTTGATGATGATAAGCCTGATGCTAATAATGAAATTGCAAATATCCAGCTTGCAGCTTTTCCAAGGAGCGGCACTAAAGTAAGATGTGCTTGTTCAATTGAAGCAACATTTGAATATCCGTGCTGATGAAATGTTGTCGCCGCCATAATCAGCATAGCCATGTTTACTAGACTTGCAATTCCCATAGCAATTGTTACATCTAAAATTTCAAAACGAAAAAGCTTTTTAAGTTTCGAAGGATTTTTTACAATAATTCTTTGCTGAGTTAATGCTGAATGAAGAAATATCGCGTGCGGCATAACAGTGGCGCCGAGAATTCCAGTCGCTAGTATAATGCTTTCGGTTCCGGAAAATTGCGGTACAAATGAATGATAAAAAATTGTTTTTATATTTGGTTTATCAAGAATTGTTTCCAATAGATAACTTAATGCAATTATACTTACTAAAACGGTTATGGCAATTTCAAGCGGACGAAATCCATAACGTTCCAAACCTAAAATTAAAAAAGTACAAATTGCTGTTAAAATTCCGCCGACAATCAAAGGAAAACCGAACAGTAGATTAAAGCCTAAAGCCGCACCAAGAAATTCAGCAAGATCCGTTGCCATTGCAACTAATTCCATTAATGACCACATAATATAAACGGTAGGTTTGCTGAAATTGTTTCTGCAATGCTCTGCTAAATTTTTCCCTGTTGCAATTCCTAACTTAGCTGACAGAGATTGGAGAAGCATTGCCATCAAATTGCTAATGAGTATTACCCACAGCAATGTAAATCCAAATTCTGCCCCACCTTGTATATTAGTTGCAAAATTTCCCGGATCAACATAAGCTACGCTTGCAATAAAAGCCGGACCGAGAAATGGAATTAATCTCTTGATCAATCCTTTACCGGAGTTACCAGACAAAGCGGCTTCCGCAGAATTTCTAGTTTTATCATCAGTTTGTACAAGTGCGGGTGTGATTAAATTTTTCATCTTTTATAATTTTCTTAAATCTCGATGAAAACATTTTGCGCAAGATTGTTGCTGATATTCCACGGCTTTCCTTTAATTACAACTTCCATTGATTTATCAAACATACGTTTCTTCTTAACTAAAATTTTTTCTTGAAGCTTGATTCCGAGTTCTGAAATATAGCCTAGAAATTTTTCATCAAAATCATTAACACGGATTACTTTCCCGGATTCACCTTCTTTCATTTCAGAAAGCGGTCTGTGTTTTTTTAGTTTCGGAATTTTCCCTTCTTTGGATGGAATCGGATCTCCATGCGGATCGTACTCCGGATAATCGAGAATTATTTCTAAACGATTAATTAAATCATCGGATGAAGAGTGTTCAAGCCTGTTGGCTTCATCGTGTACCTTGTCCCACGGCATTCCAACAATTTGATTTAAAAAAACTTCCCATATTCGATGCCTCCGAACCATATTTCTTGCATAGCTTTCGCCTTCAATAGTTAGTTTTATTCCTTTATATCGTTCGTAAATTATGTAGCCGTCTCTTGAAAGCTTTTTCAACATATCAGTAACTGCTGCGTTGGAAACAGAAAGTTTTTTAGCAATTAAATTTGATTTTATTTCACCGTCAGAGTTTTGGTTTTTGAAAATGATGCCGAGATAATCTTCTTTCGAAATATTTTTCATACTTAAGTTAATTTTTGTAAATAATTTAAGCTCACTTAAAAATATAATCAAGTGAACTTAAACACATTTTAATTAAATAATTATTCGGAGAGAACTGAAAAGAATAGAAGTTAGTTTACTAATTTCGGATTATTTTTTCTTCGGAATACTTAAAGTTTTCCAATCTGATTTTTTTAACTGCTTAGCAATTACAATTATTTGTCCAACATGATAAGCATAGTGCGCCGCGGCTCTATCTAAAGCTTCAATAACTGAATGAGGTTCATTTCTTATAGTTACGATTTTCGTCAGATCATTTTCGGTAATGCTTTTTAATGTATTGAAAAAAAGTTCCCATGAATTTTCCCATTTCTTAATCAATTCATTTTTTGAAAGTTCCAATTCTTCAAATTCCAAATCACGCTGACGGTTAGGTTTTTCACCGTCCGTACTTAAAAAATCTGTGAACCTTGAAATTAAATTACCAGAAATGTGCTGCACCAAAATTGCAATTGAATTTGAATCTTCATCGGTTCTATAATGAAATTCTTTTTCATTAAGCTGCTCAAAAGTTTTATCCCCGAGAGATTTATATCTTTCAAAAATTACTTTTACTACCCTTAAGTATTCAGATGAAACATTGTTCTTTATTTCTTTCATATTTTTAACCAAAGTTTTTTTCTAAAAATTCCTTTAATGCGATTGCTTGATTATGATTTTCATCTTTAGCCGCATACAGCAGCGTTATCACGCGGTTACTCTTGCTTAGAAGTTCTTCGCAGAGTGCTTTATTTTTTTGAAGTTCTATAAAATATCTTTTCTTGAATTCATTCCACTTATTCGGGTCGTGTGAAAACCAGTTTCTTAATTCATTTGAAGGTGCAATTTCCTTCATCCAGAAATCTATTTTTGCATTTTCTTTTTTAATTCCTCTCGGCCACAGACGATCTACTAAAATTCGTTCTCCATCATGTCTGCTGTAAGCCTCGTATATCCGTTTTACTTTTATTTCTTTTGCCACGGCGTGAAATTATTTTTATAAAAATTACTAAACTCAATATTAAAAAGATGTGCTCTATCTTCCGGAAGCAACTTGATAATTTATAAGGAAGTTTGGCTGTTGATGATAAAATTGAAGTTAATAAAAAAGGTTGTCCGTTTTTATTATGACAACCTTTTTTGAAAATAAATTTCTTACAAAAAATTATTTATATGAATTCAATAACTTCATATAATTTGCTCTTTCGAACTGAGATGGATCAGCAACATTCATGTAGCTCATGCTTCCTCTCATCTGCTCTAATGATTCGTATTCATTCACTTCCATCCAATAATCCAATTTTGAATTAACATCTGCAATATGTTTAATTCCAAACTTCAATAAAGATGAAAGCATTTGAGTAACGCTGGCGCCAGCCATAATCATTTTAATCACATCTTGTTCATCATAAATTCCACTTGTCGCAGCAAGATCAGCATTGATTCTGTTGTACAAAATTGCAATCCATCGGAGCGGCAATCTCATTTCCATTGGCGTACTTAAAATAACACTTGGCATTACTTCAAGCTTTTCTAAATCAATATCCGGCTGATAAAATCTATTGAACAATACTAAACCGTTTGCACCTGCTTTATCTAATTGATTAGCCATCCACGAAATTGAACTAAAGAAAGAGCCTAACTTCACCGCAATTGGAATGCTGACTGACTTTCTTACTTCCTTTACAATTTCAACGTATGATGATTCTACATCCGAACCTGACACACTTAAATCAGTTGCAAGTCGGTAAATATTTAATTCAAGAGCATCAGCGCCCGCGCTTTCAATTTTTTTTGCGTAATCAATCCAGCCGCCTAAGGATTTTCCGTTTAAACTTGCAATTATCGGAATTGAAACTGCTGCTTTTGCCTTTCTAATATGCTCAAGATATTCATCTGGGCCGGTTTTAAAATTTATTGATGAAGGAAAATATGAAAGGGCTTCCGCATGGCTTTCTGCATGCGGTGTAGTATGATGAAAATATTCTAACTCCTCATGTTCAATTTGTTCTTCAAAAATTGAAAACAAAACAACAGCTCCGGCACCGGAATCTTCCATCGATTTAATATT